>CABQAC010000082.1 GCA_902462035.1 uncultured Eubacteriales bacterium | reverse complement strand
GTTTACTGTGAACGCAAGCCTGTTCGGGCGCCCATAACCGGGAAAGGAAATCAGTCATGAAGGAAAACGGATTCGTCAGCCATACCGTGGACGACAACGATATGGATTTTGAAAATAGAATTACCGCGCCCGAATTCACCCCGGAAGACGCGGAGGTGGATAACCCCCTGCGCCCCCGCACCCTGGGCGAATACATTGGCCAGGAGAAAGCGAAGGAAAATCTTTCTATTTTTATCGAAGCCGCCAAGCTGCGCAAAGAACCGCTGGACCACGTGCTGCTTTACGGCCCGCCGGGGTTGGGCAAAACCACCCTGTCGGTCATCATCGCCAACGAGCTGGGGGTCAACATCCGCATCACTTCCGGCCCGGCGATCGAAAAGCCGGGTGATTTGGCCGCGCTGCTGACCAACCTGAACCCCGGCGACGTGTTGTTTATCGACGAAATTCACCGGCTGTCCCGCAGCGTGGAAGAAATTTTGTACCCAGCCATGGAGGACTTCGCCATCGACATCATCACCGGCAAGGGGCAGATGGCGGCAAGCTACCACCTGCCTCTGCCCAAGTTCACCTTGATCGGCTCCACCACCCGGGCGGGCCAGCTCTCCGCTCCGCTGCGGGACCGGTTTGGCGTGGTGCTTCGGCTGGAAATGTACACGCCGGAGGAATTGTCCCGCATCGTCACCCGCAGCGCCCGGATTCTCGACATGGAGATTACGCCGGACGGCTCGCTGGAAATCGCCTCCCGTTCCCGGGGCACGCCCCGGATTGCCAACCGGCTGTTAAAGCGGGTGCGGGATTTTGCCCAAGTCATGAACAACGGCGTCATCGACCTGGAAGTTGCCCGGGTAGCCCTAGAGCGGCAAGAAATCGACGAGCTGGGCCTGGACAAAACCGACCGCCGGATGCTGCAAACCATGATCCAGTTCTATAACGGCGGCCCGGTGGGTCTGGAAACTTTGGCCGCCGCCACCGGCGAAGAGGCTATCACCATCGAAGATGTTTACGAACCGTACCTCATGCAAATCGGCTTTTTGAGCCGCACCCCCCGGGGCCGGGTCGTCACGCCGGCCGGGTACCTTCATTTGGGTCTTCATCCCCCGGGCGCGGCGGAAGAGCGGGAACCGGCGCAGCAAAAATTATTTTAATCGCCGCCGCATATACATGAAAAACACAACAATCGAAAGGATTGAATTTTCGATATGGGACGACTGTTTGGAACCGACGGCGTGCGCGGCATCGCCAACACCGAGCTGACCTGCGAACTGGCTTTCGACATCGGCAGGGCGGCGGCCGCTGTGCTGACCGCGGGCGGCAAGGAACACCCCACCGTATTGGTGGGCAAAGATACCCGGATATCCTCGGACATGCTGGAATCGGCCCTGAATGCAGGCCTTTGTTCCGTGGGGGTCAACGTCTCCTGCCTGGGGGTCATTCCCACGCCGGCGGTAGCCTACCTGGTGGGCAAGTACGGCGCCGATGCGGGAATTATGATCTCCGCTTCCCACAATCCCTGCGAATTCAACGGCATCAAAATCTTCAATGGCGACGGCTACAAGCTGCCCGACGCGCTGGAGGAACAAATCGAAACGCTGATTCTGGACAAACGTGTCCTTTTCCCCACCCCCACCGGCGGCCAGGTTGGCCGGGTGTACGCCTGCGCCACCGCGGTGCGGGATTATGTCGATCATATTAAGGCGGCGGTGGGCGCTCCCCTTGCGGGCATGCGGGTCGCGCTGGACTGCGCCAACGGTTCGGCCTCGCGTACCGCCCAGGCGTTGTTTACCGAGCTGGGGGCGGAATGCCGTTTTTTATCCAACCAGCCCAACGGAATCAACATTAACGACAACTGCGGTTCTACCCATTTGGATGCGCTGCGGCATTTTGTGGTCGACCAAAAAATGGATGCGGGCTTTGCCTTTGACGGCGATGCCGACCGCTGCCTTGCGGTGGACGAAACCGGCGCGGTGGTGGACGGCGACTTCATCATGGCCATTTGTGGCGCGGAGCTCAAATCCCGGGGGACGCTGGCCAAAGATACCATTGTGGGAACTATTTTGACCAACATGGGGCTGCTTCGCTTCTGCGAGGAGCATTCGCTGCGGTTCGAGGCCACCAAAGTGGGGGACCGCTATATCCTGGAACAGATGCTGATGGAGGATTACAATTTCGGCGGCGAGCAGTCGGGGCACATCATCTTTTTGGACCACGCCACGACCGGCGACGGGCAGCTGACCGCCGCGTTTTTATTATCGGTTTTGCAGCGGCGGGGGGCAAAGCTGTCCAGCCTGACTACCCTGATGCGCCGCTTCCCCCAGGTGATGGTTAATGTAGAGGTCACCGCGGAGGGAAAACTCCTGTTTTATACCGATGCGGAAATCCGCCGTGCCATTCAGCAAGCGGAGGATTCTTTGGGCAGCCGCGGCCGCATTCTGGTCCGCGCTTCCGGCACCGAGCCTCTCATCCGGGTCATGACCGAGGGCGAGAACCAAAAGGAAATCGAGGATACGGCTCAGCAGGTGGCAGACATCATCCGGGAAAGGTTAGCGTAAACCATATGAGGATAGCAAACTGGAAAGACTACGAACTGCTGGACACCACGGCCGGAGAACGGCTGGAACGGTGGGGGGATATCATCCTAATCCGGCCCGATCCTCAAATTATATGGGACACCCCCAAGGATCACCCCCTATGGCAGAATGCCCATGCGCGCTACCTGCGCTCGGGCACCGGCGGCGGCCATTGGGAATACCGCAAGAAGGTGCCGGAAGCCTGGAATATCGCGTATGGGGAGCTGACGTTTCAGCTTAAGCCCATGGGTTTTAAACATACCGGCGTATTCCCGGAACAAGCGGTCAACTGGGACTGGATGGCGTCCGCCATCCGGCCGGCAGGCAGGCCGGTGCGGGTACTTAACCTGTTCGCTTACACCGGCGGCGCAACGCTGGCCTGCGCCGCGGCCGGGGCCGAGGTGTGCCATGTGGACGCATCCAAGGGCATGGTGGCTTGGGCCAAGGGCAACGCCGCTGTTTCCGGCCTGCAGAGCAAGCCGGTGCGCTGGCTGGTGGACGACTGCATCAAATTCGTTCAGCGGGAACAGCGCCGGGGCAGCCGTTACGATGGCATCGTCATGGATCCCCCCTCTTACGGCCGGGGGCCGGGCGGAGAGGTTTGGAAGCTGGAGGAGCAGCTGTACGGCTTGGTGCAGCTTTGTTTGCCCCTGTTGTCGGACAACCCCTTGTTTTTCATTCTCAACTCTTACACCACGGGGTTGTCCCCGGCGGTGATGGAATATCTGCTGGGCGCCTGCCTTCATAACCGGTTCGGCGGTTCGGTTTCCTCCAGCGAAATCGGCCTGCCGGTGTCCGCTACTGGGCTGGCCCTTCCCTGTGGATCCACCGCCATTTGGCAAAACGGTACCGTCTAACCGGTCATTTTTACGCCTGCCTGCGGGAAAGGGTGGTCAATCAACTATGATAAACGAGCATTTTATTCGTGTGGAACACGTGGATTTCAAATATTCCGGCGCCGAGGAGGAGGACATGCCCGAGGTTCTCTCGGACGTGAGCCTGACGGTGGAAAAAGGGGAGTTTCTCGCTCTGTTGGGGCATAACGGGTCGGGCAAATCCACCTTGGCCAAGCATTTTAACGCCATGCTTCTGCCCACGGCCGGCAAGGTTTATGTAGACGGCATGGACACCGCCGACGAAAGTTTAAAGTTCGAAATCCGCCGCCGGGTGGGCTTGGTGCTCCAAAACCCGGACAACCAGCTGGTCGCCAGCATTGTGGAGGAAGACGTGGCTTTCGGGCCCGAAAATTTGGGGGTTCCGCCCGACGAAATCCGCCGCCGGGTGGACGAATCGTTAAAAACCGTGGAAATGTACGAATACCGGGAGCACGCGCCCCATAAGCTGTCCGGCGGCCAAAAGCAGCGGGTGGCCATCGCCGGGGTGCTGGCCATGCGGCCCATGTGTATCGTTTTGGACGAGCCCACCGCCATGCTCGACCCCCGCGGCCGGCGGGAGGTGCTAGACACCATCCGGCGCCTCAACCGGGAGCAGGGCATCACAATTATTCTCATCACCCACAACATGGACGAAGCCATTTTGGCTGGGCGCGTGGTGGTGATGGACCGGGGCAGGCCGGTGCTGGAAGGCACCCCGCGGGAGGTTTTTTCCCAGGTGGACCGCATTAAGGCGCTTCGGCTGGACGTACCCCAGGCCACCGAGCTGGCCTACGCGCTCAAGCAAGAAGGGTACCCCCTGCCCGACGGTATTTTGGACGAGGAAGAATGCGCCGCCGCCATCGCTGCGCTGGCCGCAAAATAAAGACAATCCTTCGGGCGGCAGGATCCCGCCGATTTGACGAAGAGTAAGGAAGATCACAACGAAGATGACGATACTTGAAACCAAAAATCTAACCTACACCTACGGCGCCGGCACGCCCTTCCAAAAGGATGCCATCGACGATGTTTCCGTCGCCGTGCAGGAAGGGGAGCTGCTGGGCATCATCGGCCATACCGGATCGGGCAAATCCACCCTGGTACAGCACCTTAACGGGCTGTTGCGCCCCTCTTCGGGTCAGGTGTTGCTGGAGGGCAAAGACATTTGGGCCGAACCAAAAAAAATCCGCGCCATCCGCTTTGCGGTGGGTATGGTGTTCCAATACCCGGAACACCAGTTGTTCGAGGAAACGGTGTACAAAGACATCGCCTTCGGGCCAAAGAACATGGGGCTGCCGGAGGAAGAAATCCGCGCGCGGGTGTATAGCGCCGCCCAGTTTGCGGGGCTGGGCGAAGAATTGCTCGAAAAATCCCCTTTCGACCTGTCCGGCGGGGAAAAGCGCCGGGCCGCCATCGCGGGCGTCATCGCCATGGATCCCAAAGTGCTGATACTGGACGAGCCCACCGCGGGTCTGGACCCCATGGGCCGTGATATATTGCTCGAACAAATCAGCCTTTACCACCAGCGGCGGAAAAACACGGTGCTGCTTGTCTCCCACAGTATGGAGGACATTGCCCGCATCAGCGACCGGGTGCTGGTGATGAACGACAGCAAGGTAGCCATGTTGGACGAGACAGCCCGGGTTTTTAGCCGCGGCGAGGAGCTGCAGGCCATGGGGCTGCAGGTCCCCCAGGTAACCCGGGTCTTCATGCGGTTGCGCGCATTGGGCGTTCCGGTCAGCGCCGGCGTTTATACCCTGGACCAAGCCCGCGCGGCGCTTTCCGGCTTGCTGCCCAAAGCGGAAGGGGGGAATGCCGAATGATCAAGGATATTACCATCGGGCAGTTTTTCCCCGGCAAATCGCTTGTCCACCGCATCGACCCCAGGGTCAAGCTGGTGCTGACCATCGCCATGATCGTCTTTGTTTTCGTGGCGAATACCGCGGCCGCCATCGGCCTGATGACTTTGTCGGTCATTGCCGCCATGCTGCTGACCAGGGTTCCCATGAAGCTGTATTTCAAGGGTCTGCGGCCAATTCTGATCATCGTCGTCTTTACCTCTATTTTAAATATCTTCTATTTTAAAAGCGGCAACGTGCTGGTGGAATGGGGCTTTATCAAAATCACCGACCAGGGCCTGCTGCGCAGCCTGCTCATCGCGGTGCGCATTGCCTGCATGATCCTGATCAGCTGTATTCTGACCTACACCACCTCCCCCACCGAACTGACCGACGCGCTGGAACGGCTGATGAAGCCGCTGAAGCTCCTGCATGTCAAGGTCCATGAAATCGCCATGATGATGACCATCGCTTTACGGTTCGTGCCCACTTTGCTGGAGGAGACGGATAAAATTATGAGCGCCCAAAAAGCCCGGGGCGCGGACATGGAAAGCGGCGGCCTGATGCAGCGGATGCGCGCCATGATCCCCATCCTGATCCCGTTGTTTGTCTCGGCCTTCCGCCGGGCGTTCGAACTTGCCATCGCCATGGAATGCCGTTGCTACCACGGCGGCGACGGCCGCACCCGGATGAAGCAGCTTCATGTGAAGAAAGCCGATTACGCCGCTGTTGTGATTGCCGCGGTGCTATGCGCGGGGGTGATATTATGCAACCTGTACATTCCCCCGGCCCTGTAGGGCGCAACCTGCTGCTGACCTTGCGGTATGACGGGGCGCGGTACCACGGCTGGCAGGTTCAGCAAAACGCGGTTTCGGTCCAGTCGGTGTTTCAGCAGTCGCTCGAAACCATTTTGGGCGGCCCCCACGACATCAAGGGCTGCAGCCGGACCGATACCGGGGTGCACGCTCTCGCCTACTGTGTCAGCGTGCGGACCAATTCGCCCATTCCGCCAGAACGGCTGGCCGCGGCCCTGAACAACCATCTTCCCCGCGATATCGCGGTGACCGGCTGCCGCGAGGTTCCTCCCGGCTTCCACGCCCGGTACAGCTGTGTCGGCAAGGAGTACCGGTATTTGATTTGGAACGATCCGGTCCGGGACCCTTTTTGGGAAGGGCGGGCCCTCCATTACCGCTATCCCCTGGACGAAATTCTTTTAAACCGCGCCGCCTTTCATTTTACCGGCAGGCGGGATTTCGCTTCCCTCTGCTCCTCCAAAAGCGTTAAGGAAGACACGGTCCGCCGGGTTTTGCGGGCCGAGGTGTTCCGCGAAGGGCCGCTGGTGGTCTTTTGCACCAGGGCGGACGGTTTTTTGTATCATATGGTCCGCATCATGGTAGGCACCCTGCTGCGGGTGGCGGAGGGCAAAATCGCGCCGGAGCAGCTCCCCGCCGTGCTGGATGCCCTGGACCGCGGCCGCGCGGGTCCCACCGCGCCGCCCCAAGGGTTGTACTTAAGCCGCGTATTCTACGACCGGGACGAGCTGCTCCGCGTGGAGCCCTCCCCCAGCCCGCCGTCCGTCCGGACGGCGTCTTTGGCCGGTTTTCCGGTATCATAGACGCCGCGTCCCCCGACAATCCGTCCCAGAATGTGTGAAAGGATGAATCAAACCCATGGTCGAGGAGAAAGAAAAACAAAAACGCACCCTTCCCGACAGCCAGGGGGCCGGCGGCGCTTACGAGCAGGCCGTTCCGGACGACGCAACCGAACCGGGTCATAACAAAAAACGAAAACAACGGAATCCCCATTCCCTGTGGTTTCGCGCTGCGATCTTGCTGGCGGTGGTGGCGCTGTTTTTTGCGGTGATCACCGGCGGCAGCTTTTCGCTGGACGCGGTGACCGGCTGGATCCAGACCACGGTTTTTGGCGAGCCAAGCGGCGACGGCTACCCCGTGGCCCTGCCCGGCACCAAGCTGGACGCGGGCAATTTCGCCCTGGCGGGAAACCATATCGCCATGGTGACCGATACCGCCTTTACCGTACTCAACAGTTCAGGCGCCGCCCAGACCAGCCTCCAGCACGGCTATAATACGCCGGTTCTTAAGGTGGGCAGCGGCGCTTATTTAATCTATGACCTGGGCGGCAAACGTTTCCGGGTGGTCAGCGATAAAGCGGTGCTGCACGAAAAAACCCTCGATACCCAAATCTTCACCGGGGCCATCAGCCGGTCGGGCCTGGTGGCCATCGCCGCCGCATCCAAAAACTATTGTACCGAAGTCGTTGTTTATAGCAGCGCTTATCAAAAGGTGTTTTCCTGGTCTTCCCCATTGTACCGGGTCACCTCCCTGGCGCTGGACGGCAACGGCAGCCGCATGGTGGCGGCCGGCGTAACGGCGGAAAACGGGCAACTTAAATCCGCTGTGTATGTGTTCGACCTCACCAAAGAAACGCCGGAGGCCGTATTCGAATTCCCAGACACCGTCATTTTTTCCGTCTCGTACCTGGACGGCGGCGCCATCGCCGTTGTCGGGGATCAAAGCGCCAGCGTTGTCAGCGCCGGTTTGCAGCAAAAAACCGATTACAGCTATGCGGGGGCGACATTGCACGGCTACAGCGTGGCGGCCGACGCGGGCATCGCGCTGCTGCTTTCAGATTACGAGGACGGCCGGAACTGCCGTCTGATCGCGCTTGACCGCGGCTGCGCGGAAACGGTCCGGCAACCCTTGGCCGGCAACGCTACCTCGGTCTTTTATTCCGGCCGGGGCATTTTGGCCCTGTCCGGCGGGACCTTGTCTCATTTTGATTCCAGCGGCGCCCTGCGCGGCACTTATCCCGCCGGGCTGGACGTTAAAAACGCGGTATTCACCGGCAATGCGGCCTATCTTTTGGGCATCAGCGAGATTAGACAGGTCTCCTTGGGGCAATAATCTCATTGCCGCCTGTTGTTTTCACGGTTTGAAAGGACGGTGCCAAATGAACATTCTGATCGATCTGATCCTGCTCGCAATCCTGTTTATTTCTATCTTTTACGCCATCCGCAAAGCCAACGTTAACGCGCTGGTCTCCGTTGTCTTGGCGGTGGTGTCGGTGGCGGCGTCCTGGGCGCTTGCCCGGCCGGTCTCCGGTTTGGCCGTCTCTCTTGTGCAGCCGGGTTTCGAGCGGCTTGCCGCGGGTGAAATCGCTTCTATGGTCGGCGTGCCCGCGCTGGACAATGGCTACGATACCA
>CABQAC010000081.1 GCA_902462035.1 uncultured Eubacteriales bacterium | reverse complement strand
ATGGCAGGAAGGTTTGCCCCGCCGCAGGTCGTCGTCGTCCATACAGGGCAGGTCGTCGTGCACCAGCGAATAAGAATGTACCAGTTCCACCGCGCACGCAAACGGCAACGCCGATTCCGGATTCCCGCCGCAGGCATGGCAAAACGCCAAAGCAAGCACCGGGCGGATGCGTTTTCCTCCGTTAAGCACAGCGTAGCGCATGGCGCCGCACAGCACGGCGTCCAGCCTGCCGTCCCCGCTGGGCAAAATACGCTCCAATTCCTGTTCCACCATGGGCAGGTAGCGGTCAAACAGCTTGTCAGATATCCTCATGGCCTTCCTCCTTCTGCCCATCCCCAGTCAAAACAGATATTTTCGCTTCCGCTTTTTCCAGCGCCGCGTTGCATTCCGCCGCAAGTTTAGCGCCTTCTTCAAATAATTTCAGCGATTCCTCCAGCGGTTCTTTTCCCGCTTCCAGCAGCCGGACAATTTCCTCCAGCCGTGTGATAGAAGTTTCGAAAGCGCTTGCTTTTTTCATTCTGATAACCATCCTTTCGCTTGACGCAGGCCTGTTGTCCCGTTTACGCTCACTCTGACGATTCCACCCGGCAGGGTATCTCCCCATCCGAAACCCGCAGGGAAATCCGGTCCCCGGGTGACACGGTTGCCACCCGGTCCACCACGCTGCCGTTCCGGGTGGCAATGGCATATCCGCGCCCCAGCACCGCCAACGGGCTCAGGGCGTGCAGCTTACCGCAGGCCCCGGCCAGCCGCTGCTTGCGCAGAACCAGCGATTGGTGGCATCCCTGCGCAAGCCTTGTGGTTAGTATGTCTAATTCCTGTCGTTTTCCTTCCAGCAATATCTGCGGGCTGCGCAGTACCGGCCGAAGCATCAAGTCAGAAAACTGCCGCTTTCGCTGGCGGAGCGTGGCCTGCAGCGCGGCGGCCATACGGTACCGGTCTTCCCGCAAGGTATCGCTTAGCTTCCAACGGTCGGGAACCGCCAGCTCCGCCGCCGCCGAAGGGGTGGGAGCCCGCAAATCCGCCGCAAAATCGCACAGCGTAAAATCTGTTTCGTGCCCAACCGCCGAAATGACCGGGATTTCGGACGATGCGACGGCGCGCACCACCGTTTCCTCGTTAAAGGCCCACAAATCCTCAATCGCGCCGCCGCCGCGGCCCACAATGAGCACGTCCGCCGCCTGATTTTGGTTAAACCGGGCAACCGCCTGGGCAATCTGCCGCGCGGCGCCTTCCCCTTGCACCAGCACCGGGCAAAGCACCACCTCCGCCAGGGGATAGCGCCGGGCCAAAATATTCTGGATATCCCGAATCGCCGCGCCGGTAGGCGAGGTAATAACCCCTACCCGTTCCGGGAAACGCGGCAGAGGTTTTTTGCGGGCTGCGTCGAACAACCCTTCCGATTCCAAGCGTTTTTTCAGTTGTTCATAGGCAAGGTACAGGGCGCCCAGGCCATCAGGCTGCATATCCTCGGCATACAATTGATACACGCCGTCCCGTTCGTAAAGGGAGATGCGCCCTGCAACCACTACCCGCATGCCGTTCTGCGGCATAAAGCGAAGGCGCTGGTTGCTGCTTTTGAACATAACCGCTTTAAGTACGCTGTTTTGGTCCTTTAAAGAGAAATAAAAATGGCCGGATTTCAGATGGTTTGTAAAATTCGAAATTTCTCCCGTCACAAAAACCGACGATAAATTAGGGTCCCCGTCGATCACCGATTTTAAATAGGTGGTCAACTGAGACACGGTCAACACCATGGGACTCACAGGCCCTCCACCCCTTTTCTGCACAACAGCGCCACACCCGCCGCGTTATCGGATGAAAAAACAGGGGACGCAAAAAGCCCGCCGAACTTTTGTTCCAGCCGGGCGCGGATGATCGCGTTGGACATCACGCCGCCGGCGTATAACACCGGCAGCGAACCCTGTTCCGCCAAAAGGCGTTCGGTCATCCGCTCCAGCGTAGCGCCGATCATATCGATACAGTAGCGGGCCACCCGTTCAGCGGCTTCGCCCTGCTCAAACAGCTTTTGGCACTGGTTTTCTAGGCCCGAAAGTGAACAATCCGCCCCTTGCAAAACAGGGCGGACGCGAAGCGGACTGTCGCAGGCGGCCGCCAGCGCCTCCAATTCCTTTCCCGCCGGAAAGGAAAGCCCCAGCATGGCGCCCACGCGGTCCACGGCTTGTCCCGCCTTTAAATCCAGCGAACGCGCCAGCAGCCGGACCGAAAACGCAGTCTCTTCGCCGGGTTCCACCAGCAGCGCCTCCGTTGTGCCGCCGGATACGTGAAACGCCAAAAAGGGCTGTCCCGCCAAATCCAAACGGCCACAAGAATACAATGCGGCCATTAAGTGGCCGCACTGGTGAGAAGTCTTTACAAGCGGGATATTCCAAACGGCGGCAAGGCTCCGCGCCACGCACTCCCCTGCCGTAAAGCAAGGCATGTAAGAGCCCTCTACGCTGCGCGGCCGGGTGGAAACGCCGACCGCGTCCGGCCGCACCCGGTTTTCTTGGAACAGCCGGGTAAGTATTTCGGGCAGCTGGCGCACATGGTGGAACAGCGCGTCGCTTTGCCGCAATCCCACCGCGCCTTCCCGCACCGGCCTGCGCCACCCGGCCGCCTTCCAGCGACAACGCCGCGGAAGTGGTATAGTTGCTGGTATCGATCCCCAGATAAATGCCCATGCTACTTTTCTCCGCCGGAACGGGCGATCCCGCCCAAAATACCGTTGACAAAGGAAGCGTCCTCGTCGGTGGCGAACTTTTTGCATAGTTCCACCGCTTCGTTAATGGACACGCTGGTTGGGATCTCCGCTTCGTACATCATTTCGTAAACCGCCAGCCGTAAAACGGAAATCGCCACTTTGGAAATCCGTTTTTTCCGCCAGCCGATGGCGTGCTTTTCAATGGCGCCGTCGATGGCGCCGATATGTTCCTCCACGCCGCCCGCCACCCGCTCGGCGAATTCGGATACTTCAAAGTCCCGGGCCAGCAGCGCCGCGTCGATGCGCGCCGGCAGCGGTTCTTCCTGGAAATTATGCTCGAATATTAAAATAAAAGCCTGTTCCCGCTCCTGTCTTCTCGTCATGGCTCAAAATCCTCTCTGTTCCTATTGCTGCCGTCAGCTCGCAGTAATAGATGATCGCTTTATTATAACACAACAGACGGTGCAGAAACAACCTTCCTCTGGCCGATTCGCCGGATATTTCGGTAAAATTCCAAAAAAGCAGCCAGCGGCAATGCGCTGGCTGCTTTTGTTTTATTTGACTTCTACAATGGTAATGTCCTTAAAGGGAATATCCGTCTGCCCCTTGACGATTTCGTTGATGGTCATCGTATCGCTTTGCAGCAGGCCGCTGGGGCAGCTGACCACAATATTAGCCTTGCCGTTGTCGATAAACGCCATGCAATCCGCGAAGTTTTTCGCTTTCACCAAGCTTTCGATAGCTGCCTCGGCCTCGATATTCTTGGCAATTTGGGCCGCGGTATCCGCCGCTTCCTTTTTGGCCGCTTCCGTTGCGGACGTATCGGCAATCACTTTGTTGAGCAGTTCGATTGCCTGATCGCGGGATTTTTGGCGGTTCATCCGCGCTTCGGTAAAGTAGGCGGTGTTGGCGGGCGGCAGGCTGCTGGCTACGGTGCTTTCCGTCGCCGACGGAACGTAGGAGGAAGGATTCCCGTTGACATATTGTGCCTGGCCCAGCGGGTCGTCTGTTCCGGCTGTTTGCAGCTTATTATCGTTAAACTGCCAGTTGATGTAAACCGCAGCGCCCAGCGCCACCACCAAGGCCGCCAAAATCACGTGTCGCTTTTCAATCAGCATCGTAATATCCCCTTTTTACATGATAATTTTTTATAACACCGGCTATCCGGTTGGTTGTCTTAAGTGAAACGCGCCGGTTAGGAGGCTTTGACCACACATATCCGCGCGGAAGTGATGTTCAGCGCTGTGGATACCGCGTTGATAACCCGCTGCTGCACCGCGGTCTGGTCGCCTCCCGCGCAGACAACCACCACGCCCTTGATGGTGGGCTGAACTTCGGTCACCACCAACGCTTGTTTTCCAGACGCGCCGTCCACAATCAGATAGTTTTTCTCCGAATCGCTGCTCTGCTGGGATTTTGATCCGTTGCTGTTGACATCCTCGGTTTTGGAGCCGCTGTTCTTTTCCTCCTGCGCATAGATATACTCGATGCCATTCTCCAGCGTAACCATCACTTTAGGCTCCCCAACCCCGCTGATGCTGCCGATAATCTGTGTCAGCTTCTGTTCCAGTTTTTCGGCGTACTGGTCCGCCGTCATCACATTCTGATTGGCCGCAGGGGTTTTGGTGTCCTCTTTTTTGGAAAAAAATCCAGACGCAAAAATCAGTAAAATACCGGCAAGGCCGATAACCAGGAGCCATTTTGTCCCCTTTTCGCCTTTGAAAAAAGATAGAACCGAGAGTTTTTCGGCACTGCCGTCCTGTTTGAAATGCCGTTCGTTCATTCTTCACCATCCCGATCCCTAAACGACGTATATTTCGGGCGTCATCCCCACCTGCTGCTGGACATATTTCTTCAGCTCCTCCTGCATTCCCTTGTCCTTTTCCTCAAGCAGAATTTCGATACACTTCATTTCTATGCTACCGTTGTCCCGAGTATCCATGGTAACCGAAATTTCCTGCGGCGCAATCTGAAATTGCTGTTCCAAAAGCCTTTTGATCGCGGTCTCCAAATTGTATTCCGAGGCACGGAGCACCTGTCTGTTAAGCGCCTCCTCCAAATCGGGCGAGGCGGTCACCGCGGCCGATGTCTCCTTGGTCAGTTCCCAGTCGATATGCGACAAGCGCCCCGCCGCCGGCACCACCAACGCGCACAAGAAGAAAACCGCGGTTACCAGCTTGATGGATTTTTCCATATTGCCGCTGGGATACACCATGTCTAAAACGGCACAGGCTAAGCCCGCAAAGCAAATTCCCAAAATCCACGCCTTTACATCCCCCATATTTTGCTCTTCCTTTCCTAGGCCTTGGCGCCGCCCAGCGACATCATCACGCCGCTGGAGATAATTAAGATCAGCGCGCAGGAGATGGTTACCGCAATCATCAGCCCGATAACGCCGTTGATCGCTTTCAGCAAACCCGAAATCTCCTTGAGTTCAAAAATATCGCTGACCACCAAACAAACGTTGACCGCGACAAGCCAAAGAATATGCTCGATTAAGATCGGCAAAAAAATGCAGGCCCCCGCCAAAACGCCGAATGCGCCGACCGTTGTCTTAAGCAGCCCCAGGTAGCTTTGAACCGATGTCACCGCGTCGCTGATAGCGCCGCCCACCACCGGGATCGCGTTGCCGATGACGAATTTGGCCGCCTTCATGGTTACCGTATCCGCCGCGTTTCCCACTGCGCCCTGAATGGACAGGACGCTGACGAAGATCGTCATTGTAAACCCCAGCACCCACTTGACCGCCCGCTGCATAAAGCTGCTGATCCCCCCCAGATGAAGCCGGGGCGCGGCGGAGGATACCACCGCCATGGCCAGGATCATATTGAGCACGGGCATGACGATATTGGAAAACAAAGCGGTTGCCGCGTCCGAAGCGATCAGCATGGTCATAGAGTAAGAGCCCGCCGTCACCGGTTGGCCGGAAGCGGTCATGACGCTGCCAAGCACCGGCACAAACGCGGTGATGAATACAAAGGCGCCCTGAATGGTGTTATTGGTACGGATTACACAATCCACCACCGGTGTCACCACAAAGGCGATGGTAACCAAAACGCATACCACGCCGAATACCCGGCTAAGTTCTTTATCGCCAAAGCTGCCCTTGACGCTTTGCAGCAAACTGCAAAGCAGGATGACCCCGACCACCGAGGCTGCCGCCCGCACCGGAGACGATGCCGATTCGCCCGCCAGTTTCAGGCTTTGCTGCAAAATCTGCTCCGGCGTCAGGTTGAAGATCCCCTCCTGGGACAGGTTGCCCACGCCGAAGTCTTCCATCAGCTTGCGGGCTTCCTCCGGCAGCTTGCCCGGCAGCTCGTTCGCGCCGCTGGCTTCCAGCTGGTCCTGGTATTCTGGGTTTTGTTCCTCCCGGCTGTCTCCCAGCGCCACGGCGGGAATCAGAAATAAAACAGCCAGCAATAAACATAAAATCCATCGTTTTTTCATCTTCATCATCCGTTCCGTTTCGCCGTCATCCTATCAGCTGCACCGCAATATTCAGCACCGACTGAAACAGCGGCAGTGCCAGCACTACCACGGCCACGCGCCCCGCCAGCTCAATCTTGCCCGCTAATGAGTTCTCCCCTACGTCGCGGCAAGCGTCGGAAGCGAACTGCGCCAAGAAGCAGATCCCCATGGATTTGAGCAGGATCATGCCGTAATCGGAGCTTAATCCGGTTTTGGACATGACCGACTGAACCTGGTCCACCACAGAAATCAGCTGGGTGACAACCAGCAGCGCAATAAAAATCCCCGCGCAAAGGCTGATTCCCATAGCGAGCTCAGGGTTGTATTTTTTCAGCATCTGGGCGATCAGGGCGACGACGATCCCAATACCCGCCAGTCCCACAATATTCATCGTTATAAACCAAAGACCGATTTAATGGTTTGGAACAGCGTATCGATTTCCTGGATGATCATCATCAAAACCACGATCAGTCCGGCCAGCGTCGTCATCATCGCCTGTTCCTGCCGCTCGGATTTGATGAGCACCTGGTTGAGGATTGCAACAATAATGCCAATGGCGGCGATTTTAAAAATCAAATCAACATTCATGGTATCCGCCCTTTCCTTCTTCCCCGGTTTTAGCGCCGCAGCGCGTCAGATACAAAATAAAGCGGCCGCCACGCCGGACAATACCCCGAGCATGAAATAGAGTTTGCCCTTTTTGGTTTTTTCTTCTTTGGCCTGTCCGTAGCGTTCCTCCGCCAAATTAGCGTAAAGCGCGCAGTGGGCCACCTGGCCCTCCACGTCGGAGATTCCCAGCCCCTGCCCAAAACCCAGAAGCAGTTCCGCGTCCTCCGGTTTAAGGCCCTGTCCTTTTTTTCCGCATTCTACCCCGGTTGCCCAGGCGGTGGGAAAATCCACGCCCGCCCGCAGTTCCTGTTCGCAGCGGGATAAAAAAACAAGACCCGGATAAGCGGCGGCGGACTGGAACACCAACGCCGTCAAGGGCGTGGCGCGATACCGGATCGCGGTTTCCGCCGCCGATACAAACCGCTTGAACAAGGAGAAAAAACGAACGCGGTCAGATAGCTTTTTGGACTCCATATAGCCGACCGCCGTTCCGGTCAGAACAATCAGAATCAGCCCGATGATTTTGATCATATAGTTCCTCCGCTCGATAAACGCCACCAATTTCCCCCACGCCCCGCAGCACCGCCACATGGGAAAAAGCACCGGTGTCTAGCAGCATTCTTACCCGCCGGTTTTCCGCCACCTCGCTTATATTCCCCGCGTGGACCGAAGCCACCATCCGGACTCCGGCGTTCACTCCGCTGCGCACGCTTTCGTAATCCTCCGGGTTGCCCAATTCGTCGCAGACAATCACCTGCGGAGAAAGGCCTCGAATGGCTTGCAGAATGCCGTCCGCCTTGCCGTAACCGTCTAAGATATCGCAGCAGTAGCCCAAGTCGTTTTGGCTGGCGCCCCGGTATGTTCCGGCCAGCTCACCGCGTTCGTCCACCACAGCCACACGCATGGGGCCGCCTTCCAGTAATCCCCCGGCAAGCTGGCGCGCCAGATCCCGCAGCAGCGTCGTTTTGCCGCTGGAGGGTGGCCCCGCCAATAAAATGCCGCTGCTGTTGCGCAAATCCAGAAGCCGCAGTAAGGAGTCAGCAGCGCCCTCCACCGCCCGGGCAATCCGCAGGTTGATAGAAGAAATGTCCCGCAGCCCTGTCAGCTGGCCGCCGGAATAGACCGCGGTACCGCATATGCCGGCCCGGTGGCCGCCGCGCAGCGGCAAAAAACCGCTCCGGATTTCGTTTTGATGGCTATGTACCGAATACTCGCACAGACACCGGAAGGATTCTTCCAAATCTTCTTGCCGGGCAACCAACGCGCCCGGCAAGGGCCTGCCCCGGCAAACCGTGCCGTCTTCAAGCAAAAAGACCGTTTCCCTGCCCGCGGTAATCGCCACCGGCCGCCCGGTGCGGAGCCTTACCTCGTTGGCGCAGCGTTTCCATTGGGATGGAACCCTGCGCAGCGCGTCCTGCATCCGCGCCGACAGATTTTCCACCGCGCGGTCGTAAGGGCCTGTACCGCTCCATTGACGTTCCATTTGATCTTCTTCCTTTCATCCGCTACTTGTCCCCTTCGTCCTTTCCATCATATGGACAACCAGCTTCAAATAGAACAAGCCCCGCGAAATAACCCAAACGTCAAAAGCGGACCACGGAGGATAACCCCCGCGGTCCGCGATAATAAAAATATAAAATTTATCGGGTTGCTCCAGGCGGACCGGCTGACAACCGGCCCAGAATATCCCCGATGCTTCCCGCCAGCAGCAGATCCGCTTGCCG
>CABQAC010000080.1 GCA_902462035.1 uncultured Eubacteriales bacterium | reverse complement strand
TACACCGGAACCTCGCATATCCGGATCGATGGCGGGGATGTGCGTGCCGTATACGGCGCCGCGCTGGAAAACCATTATTCCGCGAATACGGAAATTGTGGTAAACGGCGGTACCGTCGGTACGGTTTATGCCGCCGGCGACGCGACCCGGCGCATCAACAACGACGCGAACATCACGCTCAATGGCGGCAGCGTCAACCTGGTTAATATCAACAATGTGGTGGGGCATGCTACGCTTTCGCTGGACGGCGGAACGCTCCAGTCGGCTTGCCGGTCTTACGGCAGTGCCAGCATCGAAAGCCTTTGCGCCGATTCCGTACTGACGCTCAGGTATAATTCCGTCCGTTATACGGCGGAGCAGGCGGCGGAATGGGGAGCGGATTTTGACGAGATTATTCCTTTCGGCCGCGTTTACGTCAAGGCGGGCGGAACAGGGGACGGCTTTTCCGCCGCGTCGCCCACGGGGTCCCTGTCGGATGCGATTGCCGTTCTTGCGCAGGGCGGCGGCAGTGTGCTGATTATGGGGGAATACCAAGTCCCGAGCAATTTTACGGAGCCTGCCCATCCCCATAAGATCGTCCTCTCCGGCGCAGAGGACGGCAAACTCGTTTTTGCGGCTGGCGCCGCCTACCAGACGGGAGGCCCCCTGGCATTCGAGAACATTCAGATCCAGAATGCGGGCGCGCTGGCCATCCAAACCGGGGATTTCCCGTTTACAGCGGGGAGCGGATTTCAAGCGAGCAATCCTTCGGGTGTTGCGCTCCAAGGCAGCGATCTTTTGATCAGCAGCGGCTCGATTGGTACGGTCTTGTGCCAGTCAAACGCCACGGTTACCGGCGGAACGGTCGGGCAAATCGCCATGGCGGGGGACAGTACGCTGACGCTGCTGGGCGGGATGGCGGACAGCATCAGCCTGCCCGCCGCCGGCAACCAGACGGTGCGGATGATAGGCGGAAGCGTGGGGGCTTACGCCAACAGCGAAACAGGCGGCTGGACCGGCACCCGGACCCTGTATTACAACGCTTTAAATTATACGGAGGATATGATGAACAGTTACCGTCCTTTCTTTGATACGGTGGCTGGCAGCCGCGCCGTTTTTGTGGCGGACAGCGGCACGGGGGACGGCTCCTCGCCGGCCCATGCCATCGACAATTTGCCGGGCGCGGTTCAAGCGCTCAATGGCGAAGACGGCGTACTGGTGGTTTGCGGCCCGGTCACGATTTCCGCCGATACGGCGCTGCCTTCGTACACCGGCAAGATTTTATTTACCAGCGTTTTTGCCGGCATGGATTACCGCCAAACGGACGCGGCAAAAATTTGTTTTAGCGCGGACCTGACGCTCGGCGGGCCGAGCCGCTTTGCCGACGTCACCCTGGAAATGCGCGTTTCATCCCGCAGCGTGTACTGCAACGGATACGATACCACCTTTGACACCGGCATCGCGGTGGAAAAGGCAGCCGGGGTTTCCAATTATCTTTCCATCAACGGCGGCGGTTTTGAAAAGGTATCGGAGAACGACGCGTATACGCTGGTTATCAACAGCGGCCGCTATTACATTGTGCGCGGCGGCCAGGCGGATCCGCTGTGGGCTACCAACGGAGCTTACCGCGCGTCGCAGACCAACGCGGATGTGAACATTGAAGTCAATGGCGGCGAGTTCTTCGGTTATTTCTGCGCGGCGGGGGACGGCCAAGCCAGCGGCGATTACCGGCTGACTGTCAACGGCGGCGACTTCCGCGCCGGTATTTACGGTGCGGGCAACAACTGCAGCTCATTGGCCGGGGCGGTTTCCGTTGTGCTGAACAACGGAACATTTCGCGCCGCCATCGCGCCGGCCGCCACAAAAACGGTACAGCTGAGCGGAACGTGGGACGTTACGCTGGGCGGCGGCAGCTACCAGCGCGTTACCGACGTCAAGGGAACGGCGGACTATTTAGGGGATATGGTTTCGACGCTGCGTGTCAGCTCGGGCATTGACCTGACCGCCCAGGAAACCGGTACGACGACCTTCCAGAACTATCTGCGTTCCGGCGCGGACCCCTGGCTGTTCTTCCATGACGGCTATTATTACCTGACCGTTACTGGGAGCACCCAAGTCAGCGTGTTCAAGGCCATGAACTTTGAGGATTTGGCCACTGCGCCCCCTATTGTGGCGTTCAAGCCCCAAACCGGCCAAATGTATTCCAAAAACCTTTGGTCGCCAGAGATCCATTACTTTTCGGAAGATGACGTGGGCGCGGCGAACGCCGGATGGTATATGTACATTGCCTGCGACGACGGCGACAACAACAACCATCGGATGTACGCGCTGAAATCGTTAAGCGGATCTCCGGAAGGGCCTTACGGAAACCCGGAAACCGGGGAGGAAAACGTGCCCATTAAGATCACAAACCCGGATGATCCCAGTATTAACACCGGCTGGTGCGCGGGACAGACCGTTCTTCGCTGCAACGGCAAAAATTACGCCATGTGGGTGGATGAAATTTGGGAAGAACCAGTGGACGGCCAGCAGCGGCGCTACCAGGTGGAATACCTTTGCGAAATGACCACGCCGTGGATTTTAAAGGGACAAAAGGCCTTGATTTGCCAGCCGACGCAGGATTGGGAGAAAAACGGCGCCACAACCAGCGGCACTAAAATTTACCCGGAGGTTGTGGAGGGCGGCACGGCCGTTTACGGGCCGAACGGCGAGGTTTATATCATCTATTCCGGAAGCGGCTATTGGACCACCTTCTATGCGCTCGGCCAGCTGAAGTTGGTGGGAGATGATCCGCTCGACTACGACAGCTGGGAAAAAAGCCCGGAACCGATCTTCTCGAAATCCGACGAGATCAACGGCTGCGGCCATGCCTCCTACACCGTCTCGCCTGACGGCCAGTCGCTTTGGATTTGCTACCACGCGTACACCGGGACCAATACCCAGAGCGGACGGTTTGTTTTTGTGGAGCCGTACACGGTGGGGGCCGACGGGGTTGTCGTTGGAAACGGCACCGGCCACCCGCAGCCCATTTCCACAGAAATGACCCTTAACGTCAATCCCATGCCCCTTGGTCAAAAGATCAGCGGCTGGGATACGCAGGTGACCCAACCTACCCAGGACCCGGGGCAAAACCCGGATCCGGTCTCTGGCCCTGAGGAGGACATTTTAGACCAGGAAACCCCAAAAACCGGCGGCCGTGCCGGCGGCTGGATAATAGCGGCGTTCGCGGCCATGTGCGCGTCGGCAGTATCGTTTGTGCTGCTGGCCAAAGGGCGCAGAAAGACTGAAAAAATCCCTCGTGAGCAATCCTTCCCGAAGGGGCGCTGACCGCGGGAAAACAAAAAGGGAGGAACCGGTATCGTCCGGTTCCTCCCTTTTTTACGACGCTGAAAGAAGTCAGTGGATGATGCGCACGCTGACAACGCCCTCGATGGCGAGGATGCGGTCGCCGCTTTCCACCTTGCCCGCGGTATCCAGGATGGTATAGGCGTAATCTTTTTTAGAGACACTCTGCATGTTTTCAATGTTGATGCCGGCCTCGGAAACCACGGCGGAAATTTGGGTGAGCATGTTGGGGATGTTTTTATGAATCACGCAAATCCGCGCGTCGCCCACCCGGGGCATATCCACGGTGGGCATATTGACCGAGTTGACGATGTTGCCGTTCTCCAGGAAATTGATCAGTTCATCCGCCGCCATCCGGGCGCAGTTGTCCTCCGACTCAGGCGTGGAGGCGCCCAGGTGGGGGATGGCGATGACGTTTTCCACATCCAGCATGTCGTCCGACGGGAAGTCGGTGACATAAGCGGCCATTTTGCCGGACTGGAGCGCCGCGAGAACGTCGGCATCATTGACCAGGTCACCCCGGGCAAAGTTGAGAATCCGCACGCCGTCCTTCATGGTCGCCAGGGTGCCGGCGTGAATCATTTCCTTGGTGTCCGGCGTCAGGGGCACATGGACGGTAATATAATCGCTGGTAGTAAAAATTTCGTCCAGGGTCATGGCATGGTGCACCTTGTGGGAAAGCCCCCATGCGGCGTTGACCGACAGGTACGGATCGTAGCCGTACACTTCCATGCCCAGGGCGCTGGCGGCGTTGGCCACCAGGATGCCGATGGCGCCCAGGCCGATAACGCCCAGTTTTTTGCCGCGGATTTCGGGACCGACAAAGGCGCCCTTGCCTTTTTCCACCAGCTTGGAGACATTGGCCCCTTCGCCTTTGAGGGTTTTGGCCCACTGGATGGCGGGAACGATTTTGCGGGAGGACAAAAGCAGCCCGGCGATGACCAGTTCCTTGACCGCGTTGGCGTTGGCGCCGGGAGTGTTGAACACGACAATGCCTTTTTCGCTGCATTTTTCCACCGGAATGTTGTTGACGCCGGCGCCCGCCCGGGCAATGGCCTTTAAGGTTGGGGGGAACGCCGTCTCGTGCATGGAGGCGGAACGCACCAGCACGGCGTCCGGGCTTTCCATCTGGTCGCCGCAGACATAGTTGGAACCAAACCGGTCAAGACCCGCCTCGCTGATTTTATTAAGCGTCTGAATCTGAAACATGATTGTATCTTCCCTTCCAAATCGTGATGAAACGGGGCGGATACCATCCGCCCCGTTAATGCTGCCGAGAAGTCCTTGCGCGTCATTACAGGTTTTGCGCTTCGAAATCCTTCATAAATGCAACCAGCTTTTCCACGCCTTCCACCGGCATCGCGTTATAAATGGACGCGCGCATACCGCCGACCGAGCGGTGGCCCTTCAGGTTGACAAACCCGGCCGCGACGGATTCCTTGACAAACTTTGCGTCCAATTCGTCGCTGCCGGTGACAAAGGGAACGTTCATCAGGGAACGGTCTTTTTTGGCCACGGTGCCGCGGAACAGCTTGGATTGATCCAGGAAATCGTACAGCAGCCCGGCCTTTTTCTCGTTGATGGCTTTCATCGCGGAAAGGCCTCCGATTTCATTTTTCAGCCATTCCAGCACCAGCATCGACATATAGATGGGGTAGCAGGGCGGGGTGTTGTACATGGAACCGTTGTCCACGTGGGTCTGGTAGTTGAGCATGGTGGGGGTGATATCCCGGGCCTTGCCGACCAAATCCTCCCGCACAATGACCACGGTCAGGCCGGCGGGCGCCATGTTCTTTTGGGCGCCGGCGTACAGCAGGCCGAATTTGGACACGTCGATGGGTTCGGATAAGATGCAGGAGGAGATGTCCGCCACCAGCGGCACGCTGCCGGTCTGGGGCAAGGTGTGGTATACTGTGCCGTAAATGGTATTGTTCAGGCAAATGTGGAAATAATCCGCGTCCTTCGAGAAGGTTGCGGGATCCAGTTCGGGTATGTAGGAGAAGGTTTGATCCTTGCTGGACGCGACGATATGGGCGTCGCCGTAGCGGGCGGCCTCTTGGTACGCTTTGTTGGCCCACTGGCCGGTGATGACAAAATCCGCCTTGCCGCTGCCGTTCATCAGGTTCAGGGGAACCATGGCGAACTGGGTGGAAGCGCCGCCCTGCAGGAACAGCACCTTATAATTGTCCGGAATATTCATCAGTTCGCGGAGCAGGGCTTCGGCGTTCTGGATGATTCCCTCGTACACCTTGGAGCGGTGGGACATTTCCATGACCGACTGCCCGGATCCGTTGTAATCCAGCATTTCGCCGGCAGCGCGCCGGAGAACCGACTCGGGCAGCATGGAAGGCCCCGCGGAGAAATTATAGACTCTGGCCATTTGATCGAACCCCCGTTATTAATTTATGAAGAAAACAATATAAAGGTATTATAGATTTTGCATCGGGAATAGTCAAGTCGTTTGTCCGCCCCAGGGCGGGCTTTTTCGCTTTTTTTCGCGGGTTGGAATGGGGTTTGAGGGACTTCATTTTGCGATATGGATGGAAAAGAATGCCGCGCCGCTTTATTTTTGTTGAACCGGACGAAAAACCTGATATAATGGTACTAAAAGCCGGTTTTCCGGCGGATAAGCGGAATTTACGAGTAGAAAAGGGGCGCTGGGTCATGACAATTCAGAAACTCATTACCATACTGGACGCGCAGGTGGTTTGGGGCGAAGATTTCAGCCTGGAACTGCACTCGGCCTGCGGCAGCGACATGATGAGCGACGTGCTGGCGTACGTCAAAGACCAGTCGGTGCTGCTGACCGGAATGGTCAATCCCCAAGTGGTGCGCACAGCGGAAATGATGGACATGCGCTGCATCGTTTTTGTCCGCGGCAAGGAGCCGGACGCCGCCATGATCGGCCTGGCGGAGGAGATGGGCATTGTACTGCTGAAAACCCGGCTGCCCATGTTTACCGCCTGCGGCCTGCTGTACCAGCAGGGGCTGCGCGGGGGCGTGGGGGCATGAGCGCGCTGAAAGCGCGGTACCAGGTGCCGGGGGATGATTTTACCCGGGCGGGGGAGGCCTCCGGCCTGGTCAAGCAGACGCTCAAAAAACTGGGGTACCCGCCGGGCGCCGTACGCCGGGTTGCCATCGCCATGTACGAGGGCGAGATCAATATGGTCATCCACGCCGGCGGCGGCGAGGCCGAGGTCGAAATATTTCCCGACCGGGTGGAAATCCAGCTGACCGACCACGGCCCGGGGATTGCGGACGTGGAAAAGGCCATGCAAGAAGGGTATTCCACCGCGCCGGACACGGTGCGGTCGTTGGGCTTCGGCGCCGGAATGGGGCTGCCCAACATGAAAAAATATACCGACGAAATGCGGATCGAAACCGAACTTGGGGTGGGTACCACGGTTTACCTGACCGTGCGCGCCGACCAGAATGGATGATTCCGGCGCTGCGGCTGAAAAAAGGATCTTACGGCCGGGGTTGCCCTTGCCGCCGGGAATAAAGACGATATAACCCGCGCTATGCGGGCAGACATCCCAGTTATGACGAAAGGATGGTCATCATGAACATCTTTTTTCATTCCGTTTATTTGGACAGCGACAAATGTATGGGCTGCACCAACTGCATCAAGCGCTGTCCCACCGAGGCCATCCGGGTGCGGGGCGGCAAAGCCCAAATCATCGCGGAACGGTGCACCGACTGCGGCCAGTGCATCCGGGTTTGCCCTCACCACGCAAAAAAGGCCATGGTGGATCCGCTGGAGCGGGCGTTCGACTGGCGGTATAAAATCGCCCTGCCCGCCCCTTCGCTTTACGGGCAGTTCAGCAACCTGGACGACATCGACCTGGTGCTGACCGCCCTGCAGGAATTGGGCTTTGACGAGGTATACGAGGTCTCCAGGGCGGCGGAGCTGGTCAGCGACGCCACACGGCAGTTGATGAACGAAAAAAAACTGCGGTTGCCGGTCATTTCCTCCGCCTGCCCGGCAGTGGTGCGGCTGATCCGGGTGCGTTTTCCGGATTTATGCGGCCACGTGCTTCCGCTTAACGCCCCTATGGAGATGGCGGCCCAAATGGCCAAAAAGGAGGCCGCCGCCCGCACGGGGCTTGACCCCAAGGAGATTGGAGTCACTTTTATCGCTCCATGCCCGGCCAAAGTCACCGACGTGGTGGTGCCCATCGGCCCCAAGGCGTCGGCGGTGGACTGCGTGGTTTCCATGAGCGAAGTTTTCCCCCTGCTGGCCGAAAAAATGAAAAAGATTCAGGAGACCAGGCCTTTGTCCAAATCCGGTATTATCGGCGTGGGCTGGGCAGGCAGCGGCGGGGAATCCGCCGCCCTGCTCAACGAAAAATATCTGGCCGCCGACGGTATCGAAAACGTCATCCATGTGCTGGAGGAAATGGAGGACGAGCGCATTGGAGAGGTGGAGTTTGTGGAACTGAACGCCTGCTGGGGCGGCTGCGTGGGCGGGGTTCTGACGGTGGAAAACCCATATGTGGCCAAAGCGCGGCTGCAGCGGCTGCGCAAGTACCTGCCGGTGTCCTGCAACCATCTGTCCGAATCCATACCGGGCAATATGGCGTGGGACGCGCCCCTTCAATTCGCGCCGGTGATGAAGCTGTCGGACGATATGGAGCAGGCGCTGCAGATGATGAACGACATCGAGCGGATGGAAGGCTGTTTCCCTGGGCTTGACTGCGGCTCCTGCGGCGCGCCGTCCTGCCGGGCGCTGGCCGAGGACATTGTGCGCGGCCTGGCCAGCGAAACCGATTGTATTTTTGTAATGCGGGAACAGCTGCAGAGCGTGGAGACGGCCCTGTCCTCCCTAGGAGGAACCATTCCGCCGGTGCGGGCCGTGCCCAAGGAAAAGAGCGGGGAAACGCCCGGCGCTTTGAAAGGGGAGAGCGGAGAATGACGGTGCGGGATTTGGCGGGCTCGTTAAACCTTCGTTTGCTGGCCGGCGGCTCGGAAAACATGGATCGGGAAGTTTCCGGCTGTTACTGCGGCGATTTGCTCAGTTGGGTGATGGGCCGCGCAAGCGCCGGAGATGCCTGGATAACGGTCATGGGCAATATCAACGCCATGGCGGTCGCGGTGCTTGCCGACATTGCCTGCGTTGTGCTGGCGGAGGACGCCGCGCTGGATGAGGACGCCCGGCTGCGTGCGGACAGCGAGGGCGTGCCGGTGTTCGC
>CABQAC010000079.1 GCA_902462035.1 uncultured Eubacteriales bacterium | reverse complement strand
AACCCGGTTTTTCTGTCTCCGAAGCGGATATCAATCGGTTTTACCAAAAATACGGGGATCTGCTGCCGCAATGCGATGTGGTATCTGTTTCGGGCAGCGTGCCCCGGGGCGCGGACGAAACCGTCTATCCCAAGCTCATCGAAATGGCCAAGGCGTGCGGCAAAAAGGTTCTGCTGGACACCAGCGGAAAGCTGCTGGAAGCGGGCGTTCAGGCAAAGCCCCATTTTGTAAAGCCCAATGGGGATGAAATCCGCGCGCTGGTGGGGCGGGAGGTAACCGACGAGCACAGCGCGGCCGCGGCGGCTCAGGCGCGCTGCGCCCAAGGGATCGAAACCGTTGTCGTCTCCCTGGGCAAAAAAGGCGCGGTTGCCGCCTGCGCGGAAGGCGTCTATTTCGCCATTCCGCCGGAGGTCGAGGTGGTCAATACCGTCGGCTGCGGCGACGCCATGGTGGCGGCCTTTGCCGTCGGGTTTCAACGCGGCCTTTCGGTGGAGGAAAGCCTGCGTCTTGCCACCGCCGTTTCCTCCTCCAACGCCCATTGTGTGGAAACCGGCCACTTCATCCCCGCCGAAGCGGAATCCCTTCTGCCCTTGGTGGAAATCATCCGGCTGGGCTGAGCCATTTGCGCCAAAGGAGTGGACAGCATGGACATCGAAATCATTCGCCTGGAACAGCCGGCCGTCCAAGAGGACGCGCTGTTCCGCATCCTGAAAATGGACCCGGAAGACGAGGCGTTTTCCGAGGATATACGCGCCATGTTCCGGCATGCTGCGTCCATGGCGGTCCCCAAGGCCGTCTACACTTTGTCCCCCGTAACCGAAAAGGGGGATGGGTTCGTTACCGCCGGCGGGGTACGGATCGAATCCGCCCTGGTGCGTAAAAATCTGGACCAGGCCGACCGTATCGCGCCCTTTGCGGCAACTTGCGGCGTGGAACTGGAAGAATGGTCCCGTGCTTACGATGACCCGCTGGAGGCTTACTGGGCCGACGGCATCAAAATGCTTTATTTGGGGCTGGCGCGGCAGGCGGTCACCGCAGAAATCCGCAGCCGTTTTTTCCCCGTAGGGGACATGTCGTGTATGACGCCCGGTTCGCTGCCCGCGTGGCCTTTGCCCGCCCAGCGGACGCTGTTCACCCTGCTACATAGCGGCGCGTCGCAAATCGGCATTTCGCTGACGGAATCGTTTTTGATGCAGCCGTCCAAATCGGTCTCTGGGTTTTATTTTTCCGCCCGGCATCATTACGAAAACTGCACCTATTGCCCCATGCCCCACTGTCCCGGCCGCAGCGCCCCCTATCGTGGCAAAACGGAATAAAACCACGGCGCCAAGAAAAACAAACTTCTAAAAAATCAAGGAAAAGGCCCGGGCGTTAATACCGCCCGGGCCTTTTGCGCAAAAACTTAACGGGGCTGGATGGGTTTATCAAACGCCGGGTTAAAGGCATAAAAGTTCTTTTCATCCAACCGGTCGGTTGTCAGGCGTAGCGCTTCGCCAAATCGCTGATAGTGTACGACCTCCCGCTCCCGCAGGAACCGGATGGCATCCCGCACATCGGGATCGTCGCCGCAGAAACGCAGAATGTTGTCGTACGTCGTCCGGGCCTTCTGTTCCGCCGCCATATCCTCGTGAAGGTCGGTGATCGGGTCGCCCTTGACCGCCATATAGGCGGCTGTATAGGGTACGCCGGCCGCCGAGTTTGGGTAGACGCCGGTAGTACGGTCCACAAAGTACGTGTCGAAACCGCTTTTTTGAATTTCCTCAATGCTTAGATTCCGGGTTAACTGGTGTACGATTGAACCAATCATCTCTAGGTGACTCAGTTCTTCGGTACCAATATCTGTCAAAACCGCCTTTAACTCGTTGTAAGGCATGGCGAAACGCTGGCTTAGATAGCGCAGAGAAGCGCCAAGCTCGCCATCCGGTCCTCCGGATGGCGAAACGAGAGGAACTATCCTTTGTAATAAAGGGTCAGCCGGTCGGGCCGGTCGAATACAATGCGGTCCAAAAGCAGCCCCAGCAGGCGGTTCTTTTCCGACGGCATGGCAGCTCCCCGCAGGTATTCGCCCCATGTACTGGGGCTTTCCTCCTGAACGGCTGCCGTGGGACCGGGTACCTCGCAAGCGTTTAAGGCTTCCAGAATCGCCCGCTTTTTCCGCTCGTATTCCGCTAAGGTGTCCACCCCGGCGGCGTAAGCCTCCTGGATCCGTTTCAGCCGCCGCCCCGCTAAGCGGCGGGCCGATTCGGCGAGCGGATCCGATCTTTTCTTCGGAGCAGGCATCTTTAGGGGGATATCGCCCACGTCGAAAAGCAAAGCGTGAAGCGTCATTTCCCACAACGCATCCCGCCCCACGCTGTGGGAAACAGCGCATTTTCCCTTGGCATACCGAGAACACTGCATGGTCTGCTTACCCGACCGGACCAGCGCGCCGCCGCAGCTGCCGCAGCGTACCAGGCCCTGCAACGGGAAACCGTCTTGGTCTGCGTTTGCGGCGCTGGCGTCCCGCCGGTTCCCTGCCCCGTGCAGCTGGGATGCCCGTTCCTGTGCCGACTGCCATAAATCCTCCGGCACCAGCGGGGTATGGCCGCCCTGGGTAACCATGCGGGCGGCCGCGCCGCGCCCCGCCCTTCCGCCGGCACACCAGCGGATTTTTCCGGCGTACACCGGATTTTGCAGCAGATACGCCACAGCCCGCGGCTCCCATAAATTCCCCCTGGAAGTCGGAACCCCCATGGCGTTAAGCCGGGCAGCCAGTTCCCGGTATCCGGCGCCCCCGGCGAACAAGCGGAACAGCTCGGTTACCAGCGCCGCCCGCTCCGGATCCGGCACGTAACACCGGTTGTGCATCCGGTATCCAAAGGGTGCGGGCGCCACAGGCTCTCCCCTTTCCACCTTTTCCACCATGCCGCGCTTGACGTTTTCCCCCAAATCGATGCTGTAATACTCATCCATCGCTTCAAGCATTGCCTCTACCAGAATGGACGTTTTGTCGTTGCCCAGGTCCTGGGAAATACTGATGAGCTCCACGCCTAAATCCTTGCGCAGCATCCGCTTATATACCACGCTGTCCTCGCGGTTGCGGGCAAACCGGGAAAAGGAATAGACCAATATCGCAGAAAACGGCCTGGGCTTCTGTTTAGCCATGGCGATCATCCGCAAAAAGGCCGGCCGTTTTTCCGCTTTCCGGCCGGAAATTCCCTCGTCGATAAAAATCAGTTCTTCTGGCAATTCCCAGCCGTGCTGCACGGCATACCGGGCGATCAGCTTGCGCTGGCTGTCCGGCGAGTATTCCAGCTGGTCCTCGGTGGATACCCGGATATAAGCCGCAGCCCTGCGCATAATAATGCCCCCTTCCCCTTTATTCCTATTCCCGCAGGCCAAAAAAAAGTCCGCTCTGGTGAATGGGACACGCCTTGCTTCTCATAAGGTTTAGGAGGAAGGGGGCGTTTTCCTGTGAAAAAAACGCGCGATGTTTGGGTCGAAAGCTATGTAACCGCGGCATATGGTCCGCCCGAACCCCGGGCCGTGTTCCGAATGACCATCACATCAAAGGGCGAAGCGGTCCGGGACGCCTCAAAAAGCGCAACCACGCAACAGCTGCAAAGCCAAAACCAGCGGCTGCAGGCCCGGATCGATCGATTTTTCACCCGTTAACCAAAGCCCCGGCGGACCGTATCCGAAAAACGGTCCGCCGGGGCTTTGCTGCAAGGAAAGGGCTTTGTTATTGGGCGCCGCGCATCATGTTTTCCGCACAGCTTCTCAGTTCTTCCATACATTCGATTTTCGAGTTGCTTTGTTTAATCGTTTCCTGTACGAAAATGGGCAGCGAAGAAAAATACTGCTGCATTTCCGGACTAAACGAGCCGATGTTCGCCATTGCCGTTCACCTCGTTCCCCTTCAGCAGTTTTGCATCAGATTGCTGGCGATCCGCCGTAGGTCTTCCCCCGAATGCACCATGTAATGGCGTTCCATCACGCCCTCCTGGGCGTAATCCGGCAGAGAATTAAAATACCGGGCGGCTTCGTCATCCCGGTCCAACAGGCTTTGCAGTTTGTCCTGATCCACGGGTCATCCTTCCTTTCCGAATCAAAACGGGCGAAAGCCGCCGGGGTGTGCCCGACCCGCCTTCGCCCCGTATTATTGTGTGAGGAAACGGCGCGTTTACGTCAGGAAATTTTTATTCTTTTCAATTCACACGGTTTGCCGCCTGGCTGAAAGATTCATCTGTTTTGCCCGCGGCGGAAATGGTCCAGCCGGTCTTTATGGCCGTGCCGCGTTTTTCATTCCCTCGTCCGTCCCGCAAGGGGGATGCCGTCCCTCTAGCTTCGGATTTTTTCGATTACAACCCCTGTACGAAAGCCTTTAAATCGTTCAACTCTTCTATTAGCGGCACGCCGATTACCTTGCTAAGCGCCTGGTTAAGCTCCTCGTATTGGTTGCCCGTCACGGTAATCCGGTCGCCGCGGTGCTGTTCCAGCCGCTGCAGCCGGTCATCGATTTCCTGCAAGACCTGCTGTTTAATATCCATGTTTCTCATCCTTTCCGCGGTTCATCCGCTGTAAAAAATACGTTCGTCACCAGTTTTCCCATTTCGTCATGGATTAATCGCGGCGTCTGTTCCGTGTTCCTCTCTTTTCGCCATCCGGTCCTCCATACTGGGTGATGATCAGCTTTGCCAGCGCGGGATTCGATTTAGAAATCCGAATGGGATGCTGCAATTTTTTTTCGTATATAAACATACGGCGCTAGTCCTCCTTCCGGTATTCCCAAGGCCATGGCGAATTGATCCAGGTCCAACTGTCGGAATCTTCGCGGCCAAGGGTCAGCGGACCGAATTTTTCTTCGTAATTTTCGGCCAAGATCATTCGTTTGTCGACATAATCGTTATACTTCTCGATTGCCTGCCGGTTGTTCGGATGGGTATCCAAAAAAATATGCAGCTCCCAAATGGCGAAATCCAGCGCGCCAAGTCTGCGGAGCATCATTTCTTTTTCGTTCATTTGACCGCCCCCCGATACGCCAAAAACGGTTTGTCCAAATCGGGAAACAACGTTCCCCGGGCAAACGCTTCTTCCAGATCGTACGTTCCGTTCAAACGCTGCATGGGTACATACGCCATCGCCAGCGAGGGATTGGCCGGGAATACACAAACAGGTTTTTCCGCCCTCTCCTGAAGCAGCGCTTTTGCAAATTCTTCATACATATGGGTAAACTCCTTCCTGGAATGAATCCGTACCACTATAAGGTATGCTACATCTTGTTTTCGTGTGCCCTTTATCTTGTGGGGCTCCTCTTGTTTCCCCGCAAGGCGGATTTATCGCTTGAATTCCAGAAAAAAAACTGTTATGATAAGAAAAAACAGCCTGAGGAGGGTTAGCGATGAGCGACGAGTTTCATTCTTCCAACCAGGATCCCCGGCCGGAGTCCGAATCGCCGGAATCCCAGCCTTACAAGCCCTTCAATCAATATGACGCCCCGCCGCAGGAGGGCGCGCCCTACCAGCAGCCCTCCAACCCCTACCAGCAGCCGCCGGCAAATCCGTACCAACAGCCTTCGAATCCGTATCAGCCGCCGGTAAATCCGTACCAGCAGCAGGGCCAGCCTTACCAGCCGCCCTATCAGCAGCCTGCCCCCTACCAGCCCTATCCGCTTTATCCCACCCCGGCAAAGGGCTTGGGTATTTTTGCGTTCGTGTGTTCGCTGCTCAGCGTGCTGTGCTGCGGCTATATTCCGCCGCTTCCCTTTATCGGGCTGATCACCGCGATTGTAGCCCGGGTTAAGGGCAACCGCAGCGGTTTGACCGTGGCGGCTATCATTTTGGGTTCCATCGGTCTTTTGATTACCCTGTGGATCGGTCTTAGCATCATCCTGGTGGGTTCGAATTCCGCGTTTTACAACGATTTTATCGAGGAAATTATCCGCGAGTATTACTATTATTAACAGGCCGCGCCAAAAAACGGCGAGCCATGTCCCATGTCTGATTGGAACGTTTTAAAAAGAAGCAATCACGTTTATTCGTGATTGCTTCTTTTCCATTGCCGGGGTACGGAATTTGCGGCAAGAAACCCCTGCGCGCTATGGAAAATCCATGCCCCCCAAAAACCGGCTGGCATTTTGATAGAAGTTATGAAAAGCATCATATGGGAAGGTACAAAAAAGCATCATCCTTTTTGAATCGGCGAAGCGGAGAAAGTGGATCGTTTTATTGTTGGGGTAAAAAAGGTGGCATCGTTTTTTTAACGATGCCACCTTAAAACTACTGCCGTTATTCTTTTTATTTTTCTTGCAGCCCCCAAATGGTATTGGCGTAATCCGCCACCGTGCGGTCGCTGGAAAAAAAGCCGGACCGCGCGGTGTTCAGCAGGCCCTTACGGGCAAACGCCAGCGTGTCGCCGGTATCGCGGATGGCGCGCAGCCGTGCGTCGCAGTAGGGTAAAAAGTCGTGCAGCAAAAAATAGTGGTCCGGTTTGTGCCAGCTGGCGCCCTTCAGCAGGGCGTCATATAATTCCCGGAACATTCCGGTGCCGCCGTCATCCAACGTGCGGTCCGCCAGCGTATCCACCACCCGTTTGATCCGCGTTTCCCGCCGATACAGCGCAACCGGGTCGTAGCTATCGCGGATGCGTTCCAGATCTTCCACCCGGGCGCCGAAGATATAGTTGTTCTCCTCCCCCGCCCGGTCCACAATCTCGATGTTCGCACCATCGTAAGTACCCAGGGTTACGGCGCCGTTGAGCGAAAGCTTCATGTTACCGGTGCCGGAGGCTTCGGTCCCGGCTGTGGAGATCTGCTCTGAAATATCCGCGGCGGGCACCAGCCGCTCGGCATAGGACACATTGTAGTCGGTGACGAATACCACCTTCATCCATTGGTCCATTTCCGGGTCGCTGTTTACCAGCCGGGCAATCTCGTGCAGGTATTTGATCACCGCCTTGGCCCGGAAATAGCCGGGCGCAGCCTTGGCCCCGAACAAGAAGGCAGTGGGGCGGAACCCCGGAACCTCGCCTTGCTTGAGCCGGAAATACAAATCGAGAATCGAAAAACCGTTTAAAAGCTGGCGCTTGTATTCGTGCAGCCGTTTGATCTGAATGTCGAACACAAAATCCGGCGATACGGCAACCCCTTCCCGCTCCAGCAAGCAGGCCGCAAGCTGCCTTTTTTTCTCCCTTTTTATAGCTGCAAATTCCCGCAGCGATTCCGTGTCCTGTGCGTATGGTTCCAACCGTTCCAGCTGGCTAAGGTCCCGCACCCATCCGTCGCCAATCCGCCGCGTGATAAACCCGGCGAGTTCCCGGTTGCACAGGGCCAGCCACCGCCGCTGGGTCACGCCGTTGGTCTCGTTGCGGAACCGCTCGGGGTACAGCGCGTACCATTCCTTAAGCACCCGGCGTTTAAGGATATCGGTATGAATCTGCGCCACCCCGTTGGTGGAATGCGTGGCGAACACCGCAATCCTTGCCATATGAATGGTGTTTTGGTCAAGGATGCGGTAGGGCGTGCCGTCGGTGACACCCCGCCGCGCCAATTCCGCCGAAAGGGCCTGCTGCAGCAAGCGGACCACCGGCACAAGCTGGGGCACCACCGAGCGGAACAGGGCCAAATCCCATTTTTCCAGCGCCTCGGCCATCACGGTATGGTTGGTGTAGGCAAAGGTCAGCCGGGCAATTTTCAAAGCGTCCTCAAAAGGGGTGCCGCGCTCCATCAACAGCCGGATCAATTCCGGTATGCTTACCACCGGATGGGTATCGTTGAGCTGAATGGCGCAAAAAGACGGCAGTTTGTGGTAATCGGTGTTCCCTTCGGCCGCAAAACGGCGCAAAAGATCCTGCAGCGACGCGCTGGAAAAAAAGTACTGCTGCTTTAAGCGCAGCCGCCTGCCCTTGTTGGTGTCGTCATTGGGGTACAGCACGCTGGATATCGCCTGGGCACGGCTTTGCTCCCGAACGGCGGCGTCGTATTTCTGCTCGTTAAAACATTTAAAATCAAAAGGCTCCACCGGCTCGGCCTGCCACAGCCGCAGCGTATTGACAACGCCCCCACACCCGATGACCGCCATGTCGTAAGGCACCGCGCGCACCGTTTGGTCCCGGAAAGCAACCAACACCTGGTCTTCCTCCCGGCGCAGCGACCATGGGTCGCCCCACCGGAGCCAATCGTCCGGGGATTCCTGCTGAAATCCATCCCGGAAGGTTTGGCGGAACAGGCCATACCGGTAACGGATGCCATACCCGTCCAGCGGGATGCTGTGTGTGGCGGCCGAATCGAGAAAGCAGGCCGCGAGCCTGCCCAGTCCGCCGTTGCCCAGCGCGTCGTCCTCGATTTCCTCGAACCCGGCAGGGTCAATTCCACTGCTTTGGAACAATTCCTCAAACTCCTCCAGCAGACCCAGGTTCATCAGGTTGTTGTAAACCAGCCTGCCCACCAAAAACTCCGCGGAAAAATAGCACGCCCGTTTTTGCCCCTTGCGCCTTGTCCAGCGCCCCATGGCCTGGGATAAGGCCGCCTTGGACACCGCGTCGTACCGCTGCGCGGTACTGGCGTTTTCCAAGGTGACGCCATGGCACAGCCACAGCGCTTGCTCTATGTCTTGCCGAAACGTACTCATGTAGGTTC
>CABQAC010000078.1 GCA_902462035.1 uncultured Eubacteriales bacterium | reverse complement strand
GATAATTAAAAAAGAAGTACGGCGGATCTTCCCTGCACAAAAAACCGCCGCAGCAAAGCAAAGGCGCAGCCGCCGGATACAGGTCTAGTCGTGCGGCTTATATCGATTTTAAAACGCTATTCTCCGTCCCCGCGGTAGCGGCCGAGCACGCGGCCGGCCCATTCGCTGTCGATGGCGAGAAAGCGGGCGCTTGTTTTTTCATCTTTGGCGAATTCATCGACAATTTCCAATGATTTGGTATAGACTGCCGCCCTTGTTTCGAACAAAACCGGATCGGTTTCGCCCGCTAAATAAAACGACAGGCCCAGTTGGTTGGAAGCTTGGTCCAGCTTGCAAAAGAAAGCGGAAACCACTGGTTTGCCGTACTTTTTTTCCACCAGGCCGGCCACCGCCAGCTTGGAAAGCTCCACCGCCAGATCGCTGGCGCCCGCTTCCAGAATTAAAATTTTTTCCTTCATGTGATTCAAATCCGGCACCACCCGTTTGATGACCGGCGCGACTTCGGGAAATTCCTGTTCCAGCCCGCCGTCATCCAGTACAGGCAGCGAAAAGCCGGGAATCAAAAACACCATGAACCTGTGGTTTTGATCGTGGTACAGGCAACGGGAAACAAGCTGTGCCTGTCCATGACAATGGGGGCACCGCCAGTCAAAAAGACTTTCGTCCATGATTTTGTCCCGGAGCTCCGGATTTTGGGAAACATTGGCTACTGTCCACATCTTCGCCGCGGCGAACGAGCCGCAATGGGGGCAGGTGACGCTTTTGGAAACGCTTTTCGACATGGCGCAATCCTCCGGTCCTTTGTGGAAAATGGCACATTCAGGCATGTTGAGAAGAAAAATCCCCAGGCTCCTGTTTTTTAGTGCAGGATGGGATAAAATAACACGGTCCGGTTATTTTTTCATAAAAATAATGCCCAAGGTGCCGGGGCCGCAATGGTTCGATACCGAACAGCCCGCGCGGGTCACAATAACCTCGCCAAATGGCTGGACCTGCCGCACCTTTGCCACGGCGCGATTTAAATACTGCTGTTCGATTCCCGAATGGGTGATGAAAATACGGCTCAGGTCCAAATCGGTGCGGCCTTTCAGTTTGGTTTCGATGTATTCGTCGTGAACGTTGCCCAAATGACCGCGGTATTTTTTCCCGACCTCCATCTTGCCGTCCTTGACTTCGATGCAGGGTTTGAGTTTGAGCATATTGGCGCCCAGCGCGGTCACGCCGGAGCAGCGTCCGCCCTTCCACATATATTCCAGCGTGTCCAGGATAAAGCTGACTTCCATCTTGCCGCGCATTCCGTTGATTTTCTCCACGATTGCGGGCGCTTCCATCCCTTCCTGGGCCATCATGGCGGCTTCAATGGCCAGCCGTCCCATGCCGGAGGACAGGGACCGGGAGTCGATGGCGTAAAAATCCTCAAATTCCTCGGTGGCGGTGCGGCAATTTTGGTGGGTGATGGTCATTTCGGAGCTGATGCTGAAATGAATAACCGAAAGGTTTTGCTCCGCGTAAGGTTTGAAGAAATCGTGGTACTCCAGCACCGACGGCGCCGAGGTCGTGGTCAGCTTGCCGGTGGTGCGGTAGTATTCGTAAAGGTCATCCGGCTGAACGTCCACCCCGTCCAGGCATGGCTTGTCGCCCAAATTTACGGGCAGCGCAAAGGTGTCGATTTCGTACCGTTCCAAAAGTTCGGGCGTCAGGTCACAAGTGCTGTCCGCACAGATTTTTTACTTTTTTTGACATTGACTTCAACCCTTCCTGCTTTTTACTTCGAATGGAGAATACGGATTGTATTTTGCTTTCGTAGGCAATCTAGACTGATTTATTATAACATCTAGTGTGCTATAATACAATGTCTAATTTTAAAGAACAATGTCAAGCTTGTAACCCGTCATAACGAAATTTTAACGGTTGTTTTGTTGAAAAAAGGAGATCCATATGTTAGGATAAACAAGGTTGGTGCCGTCATACCGGCGTATTTCGAAAATGTTGGACTTTGAAAGTGGTGATGTTCTTGGTCTTTTCCAGCCTGGAATTTTTGTATTTGTTCTTCCCGTTATGTATGCTGTTTTACTACTTGGCGAAAACGATCAATATCAAAAACGCCGTCCTAATTGTGTTCTCCCTGGTGTTCTATGCGTGGGGGGAACCTGTTTATGTTTTCCTAATGCTTTTTACCGTGGGGATCGACTATTTTTTGGGGCTTGCTATTGAACGGAACCGGGGAACCCGGGCCGGGAAGGTTTGGCTGGTCATCGCGGCGGCGGTCAACTTTGGGCTGCTGGCCTACTTTAAATATGCCGGTTTTGCGGTGGAATCGCTCAACGGCGTGCTGGGCACCTCCATACCGGTGCCGAAGATATCGCTTCCAATCGGCATCTCGTTCTATACGTTCCAGGTGTTTTCGTATATTGTGGATGTTTACCGCGGCGACGTAAAAGCCCAAAGATCGCCGCTGAAGCTGCTGCTGTTTGTTTCGCTGTTCCACCAGTTGGTGGCCGGTCCCATCGTCCGTTACGACCATGTCGCGGCGGAGATCGAAAACCGTAAGGTCACGCCGGTTGAAATTTCCATGGGTATCGACCGGTTCGTGGTCGGCCTTGCCAAGAAGGTGGTCCTGGCAAACCTGGCCGGGGAGCTGGCGGATACCTATTTAAAGGCCAAAAACCTTTCGGAAGTTCCGGTGCTGGGCGCGTGGTTCGGCGTGATTATGTTCGCGCTGCAGATATACTTCGATTTTTCGGCCTATTCGGACATGGCCATTGGGATGGGCCGCATGGTGGGCTTCCATTACCACGAAAATTTCAACTACCCATATTTGTCCCGTTCCATCAGCGAATTCTGGCGCAGGTGGCATATGTCGTTGGGCAGCTTTTTCCGCGACTATGTATATATCCCCCTGGGCGGCAACCGCAAGCATTTGGTCCGGAACCTGTTTATCGTATGGGGCCTGACCGGGCTTTGGCACGGAGCCAGCTGGAATTTTGTGCTGTGGGGATTGTATTTCTTTGTTTTTCTTTTGCTGGAGAAAAAGCTTATCGGCAAATATTTGGAGCGCGTTCCCATTTTGGCGCATCTCTATTTCTTCTTTGTGATCAACATCGGCTGGGTTCTGTTTTACTATACCGACCTGGGCAGCGTTGGCACGCTGCTGAAAGGTTTGGTTGGCTTAAACGGCAACGCCTTTACCAACGAAATGGTGGACATTACCCTGAAGAATAACCTGTTCTTCATCATTTTCGCCATTGCGGCAGCGTTCCCGGTGATTAAGCTGCTGAAGAAACTTTATATCAAGGTCAGCAAAATGGGCAAACAGATGGCTGCCGTGGCCTATGTGGTCAAGGGTGCGGGTATTGCGGGCCTGCTGTTCCTTTCTACCGCCATGCTGGCGGGGCAAGCCTATAACCCGTTTATCTATTTTCGATTTTAAAGCAAGCCGGCGGAATTTTTCAATCCCAGCGAAAGGATAGAATTTGATATGAAGAAATACAAAATTGGCGTTAGCCTGTTTTTCGCCGCCCTGTTTTTGGTTGGCTTTCTCAACCTGATTGTACCGAAGCCGACTTTTTCCGAACAGGAAAACAGAAAGCTTGCGGAACGCCCCGCGTTTTCTTTCGAGACGCTGGCCAACGGCCAGTTTATTGAAGCGTATCAAAAATATTTCAGCGATACTTTTTTGGCCCGGGACGCGCTGGTTCGCTTCGCGGGAACGGTAAAATCCATGAAGGGCATCAGCGGGGACGACGATGTGATCATCGGCGGAAATCCCAACGAAAACGACCCGGGCATTGCGCCGGAGGACGGTTCTTCCGAGCCCTCATCTTCCCAGCCCGGCGTGTCCAGCACCGGCAGCGATCCGGTTTCTTCCAGCCCTTCCTCTAACCCGGACACCCATTTGCCCGACGACGACGTCCAGACAATCAGCGGCGTACTGGTGGCGGGCAACACCGCCTTGCAGTTGTATGGCTTTAACGCTACGGTCAACGCCCGGTATTCCCAAGCGATCAGCAATTTTGCCAAGAAGTACGAGGGTAAGGTAAAGACCAGCTGCCTGGTGTCGCCCATCAATACGGAATTCTATATTCCGGAAAAATACCGCAATAAAACCTCCGATGAAAAGAAGGCCATTGAAGCCATCTACGGCAAAATGACCGGCGTGACCACCGTTGACGCTTATTCCAAGCTGGCCGCTCACGCCGACGAATATATCTTCTTCCGTACCGACCACCACTGGACGCAGCTGGGCGCGTATTATGCCTATACGGCTTTTGCCGAGTCCCAGGGGTTTGACCCAGTGCCGCTGGAAAGATACGAAACGGTCCGTTTTGATAACTTTTTGGGTTCGATTTATAGTCAAAACGCCAACAATGCGGTTGGCGCCAAACTGGCTAAGGATCCCGATTACCTGATTGCCTACCTGCCCAATTTTAACTATTCGCTGAAATATTACCCCGATGACAGCATGGAAAAGCCGGCCAGCTATCATGGCAAAGGCACACTGGTACAGACCAAGATGACCGCCGCCAATAAATATTTGTGCTTTATCCACGGCGACCAGCCGCTGGAGCGGATTGACAACGAAGACAACAAAAACGGCAAAAAGCTGCTGGTTATCAAGGAGTCTTATGGCAACGCTTTTGTGCCGTTGGTGGTTCCCCATTACGAGACGGTGTTTGTGGTGGACCCGCGGTATTTCAAACTCAGCCTGAACGAGCTGATTGAAAAGAACGGCATTACCGAGGCTTTATTTGTCAATAACATTATGACTTCCGGCACGTCTCAGCGCATCACCGAATGGGAAAAACTGATCGCCAGCTAACTGGAGCAACAAAAATAGAACGCGGGAAAACCGCGTTCTATTTTTGTTAAAATGAATTTTTTGGATCTTGCGCTGGGTTTTGAAAATAGACTGTTCTTTTTTCTCAACTTATGTTATGATAACAGCGTTATGGGTTCATTAAAAAAGTCTCAATTTGTCGGTTGTGGGAGGAATGGATCGTGAAGCGAAAAAAATGGCTTTCCCGCGTGTTCGCGTTGGGATTGATTTTTATGATGGCCGGTGCCTCGGCCTTGGTGGCTGTGGCGGAACAGGAAGACACGCAGGAAAACAACAGCGTTTCGTCTCAGGTCAGCTCGTCCCAGGCCAGTTCGTCCTCTCAGCAGGAGTCGGATTTGACCAGCAGCGTGCCGCCGGTCACGTCGCCGCCGCCTAGTTCTACTTCGCCGGTTACCTCGGCGCCGCCCAGTTCATCAGCGGCAACCTCGGCGCCGGTGACCAGCAATACCGAAGTGCAGTGGTCTTACCAAATCAAAGCGGACGGTAAAAACATCACCAATATGTTTGTCCGCAACGGCACGGTCATTACCGGTAAAGTGGCAAATGATGTGAAAAAGATCACGGTGACCGCCGCCACCCAGACGTCCGGTGCGAAAATATCGGTATCGCCCCAAGTGCCCGTTATGCTGCAGGTAGGCAAAAACAACAGTGTCGTGACCATCACGATCACCTATAACGGCAAAACCACCACTTACGCGGTGTCGGCAGAGCGGATGGCGGCCGCTTCGGTTTCCAGCGGGGTTTCCTCTGTATTTGCCAGCAGCGATGAACCCGATTCTTCCGAACCCGTGTCCTCGGCGGCGGTTGGCCAAGTCTCCAGCGAAAGCCCGGTCACCAGCAAGCCGAATGAGGAGAATGTTCGGGACAGCAGCTGGATGACATGGCTTGCAGTGCTGCTGTTTATTCTGGGCGCGGGCGGCATCGGCTACGTGATTTATGACCAGTTTTTCCATGGTAAAAACGGTCCTGGTTCCGGCGGCGGGAAAAAAAACGACGCGCCGGAAGAAGTCGGGGAGGAAGAAACGTACGACATCATGAACGACAGCGGAAACAGCGATGATGCGGAGCTGTCCGGCCTGTACGCCGAGGAACCCGAAGAGGAAGTGAAGGCGATGGAAATCCAAGACGATTGGGGAAAATATTTTAAATAAAATAAAAAGCGGAGCTTTTGAAAAAGCTCCGCTTTTTGCTGCGTTTTTGGCTCTTTTTATAAGTGGGTGTGGCTGTCTACCAAATCCTGCAGGGTGTGGCTGTCCACCACTTTATAAACCGCCTCGTTTAATTCCCGCCACAAGCCGATGGTGGGGCAGGAATCCGCCCGGTCGCAGCCCGCGCCGTTGCCGGCCAAGCATTCCACCGGGGCAATGTCCCCTTCCAGCACCCGCAGGATATCCCCGACCGTAATTTCCGCAGCGGGGCGCGCCAATAAATAGCCGCCCTGCGCGCCGCGAATGCTTTTGACGATTCCCGCCTTTTTTAAAGGGAAGATGATTTGTTCCAAATAATTTTCCGAAATCTTTTGCCGGGCCGAGATTTCCTTAACCGATACCTGGCCTTTTTCATTCAGCCGCGCGATCTCCACAAGCGCGCGCAATCCGTACCGGCCTCTTGTCGAAATTTTCATGATACATAATCCTCCATGACGGCAATTGACCTCTCTCTTTTTCATTAGCATACCATCTTAGTGTAGATTGTCAAGTGGGCTAAATCAAAATATGACTTTCATTTTGGATGAAGACGCATGTTGTTACGGGGATATTTACAAATTGCCGATTTTGGGTACAATAGAAGGTATGTTTTTGTGTTGGAGCGCGCAGAACCGGTATGCGGCGCACTGCTGTCAGCCGAACATGCGTATTTTCGATAACCGGGCGTTTTTGACCCGGACGAAAGGATGATCATTCGAATGAAACGAATGTTGGCGGTCTTTGCCGCTTTGCTGATGCTGCTGCTCGTATCCTGCCGTCCCGAGTCGGACGGCGCCGCTTCGGACCCTTCGTGGCGCCAGGTGGCGGCGGAAAAAAAGCTTTATGTGGGTGTGGACGTAACCGCGCTGCCCATGGCGTTTGAAACGGGCCGGGAATTGACCGGATTTGATGTGGACTTGGCCCGGGAAGTTTGCAAGCGGCTGAATTTGTCGCTGGAGCTGGTACCGGTCGCCACTGATAATGCCCAGCAAGCCCTGGAGGAGGGCGCCATCGATTGTATGTGGTCGGGGTATTATTTTGATATCCGGCGGGACGAGCAGCTGACTTTGTCGGACGCATATTTAAGCGTCAGCCAGGTGCTGGTGGTCCGGCAGGACGCCGCCTACCAAAACATCGCCGATTTGACAGGCGCGGTATTGGGCGTGAGGACCGGCTCCCGGTCGGAAGAAACCGTACGGGGAACGGAACAGTTTTCCGCTTCGTTACAAGAAATCGCCGTTTTTGAAAGTACGGAAACCCTGATCGACGCTTTGGTAAACGGGACCGTTCAGGCGGCCGCTATGGACGAAACGGCGGCCCGGTACTACATGCTGCAGGGCCAGCCGGTACGCATGATCGAAGCGGCGCCGGGTGCGCCCGAAGATCTTTCGACCGGAAAGATGGTGGTCGCCTTTTCCTGGGGGAGCGACGCATTGTGCGCCAAGGTGCAGGAGGCGCTTTCCACCATGGTGCGCGACGAGGTGTTTGAACAGCTATCGCAAAAATGGTTTGGCGTGGCGATGGAGACGGGAATTTCCGCCTGACCCAAACCTTTGCCCCGGTGTGGCCGCGCCGGGGCTTTTTGTTGGACGCCGGCATACTATGGATGGGAAAGCCTTTGCCAAAATACTTGCAAATGGCGGTAAACATGTTACAATCTTTAATGGGACGCATCAATAGGTGGAGTTGCTTATATGGAGTTTACAATATTAGATTTGGAGTGGAATGGAACCTACAGTGCCAAACAAGTGGGGTTTGTCAACGAGATTATCCAATTTGGAGCGGTAAAGGTGGACGAATCCTTCCATACAATCGATACGTTTGAATTGTTTGTGCGGCCGCAGGTAGGAAAGCGGCTGAGCGGCAAAGTGGAAAAGCTGACCAACATTTCCGCTGAAGACTTGGAACAGGGCGTGTCCTTTTTAAAAGCGCTGCGCGCTTTTTGCCGGTGGATGGGGGAAGACGGCGTTTTAATGACGTGGGGTCCCTGCGACATCCGCGCTCTGGTGGAAAATTACAGGATGTACACCGATTCCATCGATCTGCCGCTTCGGTGCCGGTATGTGGACCTGCAAGCCTATTGCCAAGAGCGATTACAGCAACCGGCAAGCCGCCAGATGGGGCTGTCGGCGGCGGCTGATATGCTGAAGGTGGATTACGGCGGGATGGAGCTCCACCGGGCGGTGGACGACAGCCTACTGTCCTTGCGGTGTCTGGAAAAGCTGTATGACCGGGAAAAAATAGAGCGGACGGCTGTGGCAACGGACCACGCTTTTTTTGAAAAGATGATTTTTAAAACCATGTTGCTGACCGACCTGCAAAACCCGCTGGTGGATCAGTCGCAGATGTTTTTTTCCTGCCCCGACTGCGGCAGGCGGATGAAGCGGGTAACCAAATGGCTGGTACGCAACCGGCAGTTTGTGGCGCGGTTTCATTGCGGGCGCTGCGACAGGCTGTTCCAGGGGCGGATTCAATTTAAACTGAAGTACGAGGGAATTACGGTGCGCAAATCGCTGGCCCCTTACGTAGAACCGGAGGTACCCCAAAATCCCGACGAAACGGGGGAAGTCCATGCCGGAACAGATGGAGCGT
>CABQAC010000077.1 GCA_902462035.1 uncultured Eubacteriales bacterium | reverse complement strand
AATGGCCTCGCCGGTCGATTTCATTTCGGGGGATAAGTACGTGTCCATTCCGTCCAGCTTCGAAAAGGAGAAAGCGGGCGCTTTTACATACCACCGGTCACTGGCGTATTGCGCGTGGCAGAGGATGCCCTGCTGTTCCAAGGTTTGGCCGAGCATCGCCTTGACCGCGATTTGCACCAGATTGAACCCTGTGGATTTTGACAGAAAGGGCACGCTGCGGGATGCCCTGGGATTGACCTCGATAACATAAACGTGGTCCTGCCGATCGACGATGAACTGGATGTTGAACAGCCCCACAATCCCAATGCCAAGCCCCAGTTTTTCCGTATAGTCTAAAATGTCCTCTTTAACCTTTTCCGAAAGGCTGAAGGGGGGATAGACGCTGATACTGTCGCCCGAATGCACGCCGGTACGTTCCACCAGTTCCATGATGCCAGGCACAAACACCTGCTTTCCGTCGCAGATGGCGTCGACCTCCACCTCTTTGCCGGTTACGTATTTATCCACCAAAACCGGCTTGTCCACATCCACTTCAACCGCGGTTTTTAAATAACGCTGCAGCATTGTTTCGTTGGCCACAATTTCCATCGCCCTGCCTCCCAGCACAAAACTGGGGCGGACCAATACCGGATACCCGAGTTGTTCGGCGGCCTTGATACCGTCCGCGATGGCCGTGACAGCCGTGCCGGCGGGATGGGGGATACGCAGGCTGTTGACAACGGTTTCGAAGGAATCCCGGTTTTCCGCTTTTTCGATGGCGCTGCACCCGGTGCCGATGATCGGAACGCCCCGGCGCTGCAAAGCGTCCGCCAGGTTGACGGCGGTTTGCCCGCCCAGCGAAACGATGACGCCCAGCGGATGCTCGTGGTTTACCACGTTCATCACGCTTTCGATGGTCAGCGGTTCAAAATAGAGCTTATCCGCCGTCGTATAGTCGGTCGAAACGGTTTCCGGATTGTTGTTGATGACGATCGCCTCATATCCCGCGTCGCGGATGGTGTGCAGCGCGTGGACCGTGGAATAATCAAACTCCACGCCCTGCCCGATGCGGATGGGACCGGAACCGAGCACGATAATTTTTTGACGGTCGGAGACAAGGGACTCGTTCTCGGTTTCGTAGGTACTGTAAAAATAGGGGACATAGCTTTCAAATTCGCCCGCGCAGGTATCGATCATTTTGTAAACCGGAAATACTTCGTGCTCCAACCGAAGCTGGTAAACGCTGTCCTCGCTCCAATTCCACAGCTGGGCAAGGTATTTGTCCGAAATGCCCATTTTTTTTGCCTGGCGGAGTACCGAGACCATTCCGACAGAGCTTGCCGCTTCCTTTTCAAAATCCACAATGTTTTTAATTTTATCCAGGAAAAACATATCGATTTTTGAAATATCGCAAATTCGGGAATGGTCCACGCCCAGCCACATCAGCTGCGCGATGGCGTATAACCGGTCGTCCGAGCCTTCCGCCACGTACTGCAGCAGTTCGTCGATGGACATCCGGCTGCGGTCGAACTTCGGCATGTGGATATGACAGACGCCGGTTTCGAGCGACTGGACGGCTTTTAGTAAACTTTCCTCAAAAGTCCGCCCGATGCCCATTACCTCGCCGGTCGCTTTCATTTGGGTGGAAAGCTGGTTGGAACAAGCGGTAAACTTGTCGAATGGAAACCGGGGAATTTTTGTGACGATGTAATCGAGCGCAGGCTCAAAACACGCCGGCGTGTTGACCAGGGGTATTTCGTCCAGGTTCATGCCCACGGCAATTTTGGCAGAAACCCGCGCAATGGGGTATCCGGTGGCTTTGGATGCCAGCGCGGAAGAACGGGAGACGCGGGGATTTACCTCGATGACATAGTATTGGAACGACTGGGGATCCAGCGCGAACTGGACGTTGCAGCCCCCCTTAATCTGCAGGGCGCGGATAATTTTCAGCGCGCTGTCGCGCAGCATGTGGTATTCTTTGTTGGTAAGCGTTTGGCTGGGCGCCACCACGATGGAATCCCCGGTGTGGATACCGACGGGGTCCAGATTTTCCATATTGCAAACGGCAATCGCGGTATCGTTGGCGTCGCGGATGACCTCATATTCGATTTCTTTATAGCCCTTTACGCTTTTTTCGATCAGCACCTGGTGGACAGGAGAAAGCGCGAGCGCATGTTTCATCAGTTCGCGCAGCGCGGTTTCGTCGTTGGCAAATCCGCCCCCGGTTCCGCCCAGGGTAAACGCGGGCCGTAAAATGACCGGATAACCGATACGCCGTGCCGCCGCGGCCGCTTCTTCCACGCTGAAGGTGATTTCGGACGGGATGACCGGTTCGCCGATTTCCTGGCAAAGGGCTTTAAACCGGTCCCGCGCTTCGGCCTTTTCAATGCTTTCCGCGTCCGAGCCGAGCAGTTCGATGGAGCATTCGGCCAATACACCCTTTTTGGCCAGCTGCATTGCCAGGTTCAGCCCCGTTTGGCCGCCCAGCCCCGGCACGATGGCGTCTGGCCTTTCATACCGGCAGATCCTGGCCAGGTATTCCAAATGAAGCGGTTCCATGTAGACCTTGTCGGCAATGGTGGTATCTGTCATGATGGTCGCCGGGTTCGAATTGACCAGTACGACTTCGTACCCCTCCTCCTTCAGCGCCAGGCACGCCTGGGTCCCCGCGTAGTCAAACTCCGCCGCCTGGCCGATGACGATGGGCCCGGAGCCTATGACCATAATCTTATGGATATCGGTTCTTTTAGGCATGGACTTTGACCTCCCCCATAAACGATAGAAACTGTTCAAACAGGTATTTGCTGTCCTGCGGGCCGGGGCAGCTTTCCGGATGGTACTGTACGCTGAAGGCTTTGTCCGCTGCGCAGCGGACCCCTTCCACGGTATGGTCCAGCAAATTGATATGGGTCACCTCCAGCGGGGTCCGGGCCACGGTATCTAAATCTACCGTGTAACCATGGTTTTGAGAAGTGATTTCGACCTTGCCGGTAAGCAGGTTTTTGACCGGATGATTTCCGCCGCGGTGCCCGAATTTTAGCTTATAGGTCCCCGCGCCGTAGGCGAGAGAGAGCAGCTGGTGGCCAAGGCAAATGCCAAAGATGGGGTATCGGCCGATTAATTTTCGAATGGTTTCCACGGCTCCGGGCACATCCTGGGGGTCCCCGGGCCCGTTAGAGAGAAAAACGCCGTCGGGTTTCATAAACTCGATTTCTTCTGCCGCGGTGTCATAAGGCACAATGGTAACGTTACACCCGTATCGATTCAGGCTTCGGATAATCCCGTATTTCATGCCGTAATCGATGGCGACCACATTAAAGATATGGTTAGCGGTGCGCGCGTACCATCTTTTTTTGCAGCTGACGGTGGGGACAGCCTGTCGGTTCAGCGGCGCCGCGGAGATTCGCCGGCGCGCCGTTTCGGCCTCCATATCCGCCGGGACAAGGACGGCTTTCTGCACGCCCTGATTACGGATATGCTTGGTCAGGGCCCGGGTATCCACACCAGATATGCCGGGAATACGGTTTTCCGCAAGCAGTTCGGCCAGCGTTTTGGTGTACCGGAAGTTGGAAGGGGAATCGTTGTAATCCCGCACGACCAGGCCGCCGCAGGCTAACAGCTTGCTTTCAAAGTCGTCGTCCGCGATGCCGTAATTTCCGATCAAAGGATAGGTCATCACGATCATCTGGCCCGCGTAAGAAGGATCGGAGATGATTTCCTGGTAACCGACTAGCGATGTGTTGAACACGATTTCGCAGACCCGCGTATCGCTTCCGCCAAAGCCGTAGCCATAATATTCGGAACCGTCAGCCAGCACCAGTTTTCGATCAAATATTTTCAACTTCATCAACCTTTCCTTGTCAGGCCGCCAGGCTAAAAAATGCGGCAGCCACGGTTTGCGGACCTTTTTTGCACTATATTGACTTGTTGATGGAACCATTCTGCAACAAGAAAAAAGCTGACGGCGCGAGGTCAGTAATCGTAGGTTTTGATGATATTTTCCGCGATCTGTTTTCTTTTTACACAATTGTCCATCGCTTGTTTTTCAATATACCGGTGCGCTTCGGGCTCGCTCATTTTCAAATGCTCGATCAACAACAGCTTTGCCCGGTTGATCAAACGGATTTCCTCCATTTTGGCTTGCAGGGAGATGGTTTTTTCCTCCAATGCCCGGATCCTGTTTTGCGTGGCCAACAGCAGCCGGATTGACTGGAAAATGACCTGCCGGCTGGCGGGCTTTCCCACGGTCAGGATTCCCAGGCTTTCGGTCTTTTCGCTGGCGGCATCCAGCAATTCCGCCTTTACCAGCAGCAGAATGCCGGCGTTGGATTGCTTGGCGATGTCCACGGCAAACCGGATGCCAAAATCGTCGGGCAGAGGGGTGTTGACCAAAACAAGGTCAAATGAACGGTCCAGAAGCAGCCGTCTGGCTTCCCCTACATTGGTGACAGAAAGAACGGAAGAAAATTCATTGGGCGGCAAAACTTCGGTCAGGTAATCTTTCGCTTTGCCGGTTGCCGCAACGATCAAGACGCTATGGCCAGCCATTTCGCGCATCGCAGATTCTCTCCTTTCTGCCAGAATTGACCTCCCCCAAAACCGCTTTTGGGTACGATTAGAGCAATTCCGGCATATATTGCCGGATAAAACGGCTGTTCTGGGCGCGCTCTCGCGCTTGTTCCAATGTGCTGGGAAGCGTTTTTAAAGACGACGTTACCGAAGAATCCGCCGTGAACAGGTTTGCGTTCACCGGCGCGCTGAGGGCCATATTGTTTTGAATGCCGTCAAGCCCGGCGTAAATCAGCAGCGCATACGCAAGGTAGGGATTCAGGGTAGGATCCGGGGAACGCAGTTCAAAGCGCTCGTATTCCCCCTTTGCCGCGGGGATGCGAATTAGCTGAGAACGGTTTTCGTGGGACCAGGTAATATATTTGGGCGCCTTTTTTTCGCCCAGGCGTAAGTACGATTGTTCGGTCGGGTTTAAAAAGGCGGTCATGTCGCCGACATGTTCCATGATGCCCGCCATAAAAGCGCTGCGGTGTTCTTCGCCGCTGGCACACTGGATGGACATATTGATGTGCAGTCCGTTGCCGCTTTGCCCCGCCAGCGGCTTGGGGCAAAAACAAGCCCAAAGCCCGTTGCCCGCGGCGATATTCTCCACCACCGATTTAAATGTCACGGCGTTGTCCGCGGCGGTCAGGGCGTCGCTGTAACGAAAATCGATTTCGTTCTGCCCGGGTCCTTCCTCGTGATGGGAGCTTTCCGGGTGAATCCCCATGTTGGCCAGGGCAAAGCAAATTTCCCGCCGGACATTTTCGCCTTTATCCGCCGGCGCGATATCCATATAGCCAGCTTGGTCGAAGGGGATTTTTGTGGGTTCCCCCAATTCGTCTGTTTTGAACAGATAAAACTCAAATTCCGCACCAAAGTAACAGGTGATTTTTTGTTGTTTTGCCGCCTCGATAGCCTTTTTCAGCAGGTAGCGGCTGTCCCGCTCAAAGGGTGTCCCGTCCGGACGGGTGATGTCGCAAAACATACGCACGACCTTGCCCTGCATGGGCCGCCAGGGCAAAACCGAAATGGTGGAGGGATCGGGATATAAAAATAAGTCGGATTTGACCTCGTCGCGGAAACCGGTGATGGCTGAAGCGTCAAAAGAAACGCCGTTTTCAAACGCCCGCTTCAGCTCGTCCTGCATAATCGAAATATTTTTTTGTTTGCCTGTGATGTCGCAAAACGCAAGACGGATGAACTTGACGTCTTCCTCCTGGCAATAGGTCATGACTTCATGATAGGAATACATCGCTTTTCCTCCTTCTGAATAAAAGCGTTCACCGATACCGCAAGAGATTGGTTCCCTTGAAGTACCCTGAACGCCATTGCTCCCTTTATTCATTTTGTAATCGATTTATTTTAGCACGGCGGTTTTTCTTTGTCAACAAACAAGAGCGAAATTAAAAAACGCAAACCAAAAAACATCAGATAAACAAAAGGCGCTTACCTGCTGGGAAAATGGTATTTTGTTCGGCACAAAACAGAAAACTGGCTGCGGCGGCCGGGCAGTCCGGATAAACAGCCGGTACCGCAACCCTGCGCCAAGCCGGGCGCCATCACAACGGACCGCACGCCCCGCCGTCATTTTCTTCCAGGCAGGATAAAACGTCGTACACCACATTTTCCAGGTGGGTTGCCCGGACAATAGCGGACCGGACCGACCGGCTGGCCTCCAAAATTACGGATGGGTCGTCGCTTGTTTTTAAAAGCTTCTGAAGTTTATCCCGTTCGGCATCGAGCATTCGGGCAATGGCCCTTTGCATCATTGCGACCGAGTCTAAAACATCCGGGCGGTTTGTTTCGGAACCGGGTGGCTGGCGCCCGCATGAAACGGCGGAACACGGAGCGCACTGGGCGGCGACGGGGGGATCCCACGACGCGCAGGGCAGGGTGCAGTCCCACACGGAAGCATAACAGAGACGCCTGGAAACCAGAACCATCAGGCGTGGGTTGGCGGGCTGGTCCGGCGTGGGAATCAAAACGGCGGATTCGATCAGGCTGTCGCGGCATATATCGCAATCCCGCAGGCGTTTTCCGTCGGCGGATAGCAGGTGCAACCGCTGCCTTCCTTCTGCGATGCTGAAGCATAGCAGATAAGGGCAGAGGGGCACAACGCCCGTCAGCCACTCGCCGCGTGTTTTCAAAAGCAGTACGGGCTTTTCCTGACGGCTGGGATCCACGCGGACCAAACATGTGGCGAAAGCGACGATCAGCTTACGGCTGCCGCATTGATAGGAAATGCCGGTTACAAGCCCGGGCCCGATTTCACGGCTCGGGATTAAGATGGTCAGGCAATCAGCTTCCTGAAAACAGGCGTTCAGCTTAAAAATCACGCCGCGGCAGGAATCGCACGACGCCCAAAAGCATTGTTCCTCAGGATCAAAGCAAAGGCTGGAGTAGTTCCGGCAGGTCTCAAAACTGCATTCCGGGCAAAAGCACTTGCTGTATTGGTAAATTTTGCACCCGCACCCGGCCGTGACGTAAAAGCTGGCGCCGTCGAAAGCCATCCCCGTGTAACGGACCGGGGGCGACGCCGGTAAAGGGATTTCCTTTTGTATGGTAAGCATAGGCGAATTCTCCTTATTTGATAAAAGGGCATGGCACATGATTGTGCCATGCCCTTCTAACCGTTATTCGGCGTCTTCAGCCAGCTGTCCGCAGGGGCAGGATTGGGGGCACAGGCAGTCTCCGAATAGTTCCAGTTTGGATTGCAGGCCGGTTTCCAAACGGGAAATGGCGTTGACCGTCTTTTCAATGCTGCGGTTGGCGGCCAAAAGCACCTCCGGACTGACAGAGGTCGTGCAGATCAATTTCTTTAATTTGTCGCCCTCGGCATCCAGAATATTGGAAAGCGCGGCTTGCTGCTGCGCCACGGAATCGATCATATTGTTAATCGCCTGACGGCGGGATACTGGGTAATAACCAGGTACACCCATGAAAAATCAACCTTTCGATAGATAATGAAGAACCGTGATTGGGTTCGTGCAGGTTTCGTTCCATGGAACCGGAAGCGGTTGCGTGTTTGCCCGGTTTAGACGGCCGGCTGGTTTTGGGCAAGGCGTTGCGTCCCGTTCCATTCGTGAAAGAAGCCTGTATTGGATTATATGCCGATGGCCTGTTTGGTGATTCTGTGTTTTGACACGCCGGTTCGGACAGAGGCCATATCGTTTCACCGATCCTTTCCCGCCGGAATAGACTGATACAAAAAAAGGAAAGGATTGCAATTATGAAAATTTTTTTCGCGATTATTGGCGTTGTCGTTCTCGCGGCGGTGATATGCCTTGTCGTATGGCTGGTACGTGCCCGCCGCTTTAAGCCGACCAAGGATAAACAGAAACAAGTGGAAATGCTCAATGCCGACCTGGAACCGGCAGGTTTCGCTTACGAACCACGGGGAGATTATTTTTATTCCCTGATGTACTGCTGGCAGCGCAAAACGGGTTACTGCCGGCTTTATGATGAAGGTTCGCCGCTTTTCAACATGATTATGGACTGCGAACCCGTCACCTTTTCTTATGCGGGGAAACGTTGGCTTATCGAGCTGTGGAAGGGGCAGTACGGCATTACGACCGGAGGAGAAATCGGCATTTATAATACCAGCCGGGAAGACATCCAAACCAGCGAATTTACCGGCACCTTCTATGAAAACATCAGCGATGAGGAAAGGCTGCCGATTTCCTTTGTCCTGCGCAGGGACAGAGCTGTCGTATTCCGCCGCAAAGCGCTGCATTGGTGGCTGACAGGTTTTAAACTGGGCGAGTTCTCCCAACCGTCCGCGCTTACCATGGACGCAAAAATCAAGTTCCCCAACCGTGAAATGTGCGCCGCCTTTTTAGCGGGCTTGCGCCGAATCGGGTATCAAAAAGGGGAATATTCGGTGTTTCGCCATACTGTGACCATTCATTATGACAAGCCGCATTCGCCCCAGCCTCCCGCGCAGGAGGGCGTTTCGAAAGCGGTTATCCAACAGGCCAACGAAAACAACTGTAAACTTTTCGAGTTCGCCACGGCGAGATATCCGGATACCCTTGACAAAATGGAATTTATCAAAGCGACGATGCCCGAATTGTATGCGTTTTTCCTAAAGTCTTTGTACTCCAAAGCGTTTTTCGACGCCTTCTCGTGGCTGCTGGATCTGATTT
>CABQAC010000076.1 GCA_902462035.1 uncultured Eubacteriales bacterium | reverse complement strand
TTTTAAAAATTGGAGCGCCGGACCCGCGTCCTTGCTCCAGTCCGCGCCGCCGCATTCAATGCTGACGCGCTTTTGGTAACCCGCCTTTTTCAGTGCCTCGAAGAAGGGCGCGTAATCCCAGTTGCCAGGCATGGGGCACACGCGGCCCTCGGGGCAGGCGATATGGCAGTGTTCCATCCGCGGGCCAAACGCCGCAATGGACTCACAGTCTTCCTTATTACGAGCCATGTGGAAATAGTCGGCCAGGCATCGGACACTCGGCTTGTTGACCCGGGCGGCCAAATAAGCGCCTTCGCTGACCAGGTTAATGATGTTGGATTCCCGGAAGGAAAGCGGTTCAATGGCAATATTCACACCAAAAGATGACGCAATATCCCCCGCGATGTTCAAAAACGCCTCTAGCTGGTCATACGCTTTCGACAGGTCTGTAAAACCCTGGGGCAGGTTGCGCGCCCGGCCGGAGCCGAACACAACCACCTGGGTATGAAGCTGGGACGCGCGGTCAAAGCCCTTTTTCAGATATTCCGGCACCGGGGAAAGGTCGGCCTCCTCGCCGGTTAAATGGAAGGTGCCCGGCAGCATTACGTTCATCGCTTCCGGATAAAACTGCATGGACTCGATCATCTTTTTGCCTTGCTGGAACTCATTTTCTTCCATCATCGTCCACGCGGAAAAGTTCAGTTCAAAATAATCGTACCCGTTTTTCTGGAAGATCGGAGCATCCTCCAAACTTCCGCACACGCCGAATTTCATCGCCATACTCCCCTTTTCTCTATTTTTCCAGGCCGTACTGCCCAAAATGGTCGCCTCTATTATACCGCCCAATATCCGGTTTGTCACCCAGGGGGAGAAAAAAACGGTATTTTCAGCGATTTGACCCATCGGGACCGCTTTTTTTATCCAAATCGGCAGACAGGCGCCGGCTACTGCTGTTTTTTCGATTTGTTTCCGCGGGTTGCATCCTTCCGCCGGGCATAAAGCACCTTCACATTGCTGCCGGAAACCGGCACCGATTTGATTTCCACCACATTCAGGGACTTGATAAAGGGGGTCAGCTTGATAAAGCCGTAGTTTCGCACGTCAAAATCCGGGAACCGTTTGAGCAGCGTATTGCCAATACCGCTGAGCGCTGCCCAGCCGTCGTCGTCCGATGTCTCGTCCACAATGGTCAAAATCGCCTTGCGCACCACATCCACCGGCGTGCGGATCTCCTCCAGCGAGGCGCCCTGTTTGGCTGATTGGTTTGGAGACGAATCGGGTTCTGCGGTCAGTTCCTCCGGTTGGGAACTTTGGGCAAGCACTTCTAAATACTTAAACTTATTGCATGCCGCGATAAAAGCCGGCGGCGTCTTCCGTTCCCCCATACCCACCACGCACATGCCAGCTTCCCGCAGGCGGGACGCAAGCCGGGTAAAATCGCTGTCGCTGGAAACAATGCAAAACCCATCCACATTCCCGGTGTATAAAATATCCATCGCGTCGATAATCATGGCGGAATCGGTAGCGTTTTTCCCGGTCGTGTATCCATATTGCTGGATAGGCAGGATAGAAAAATCGAGCAGCACGCTTTTCCAGGACCCAAGCACCGGCTTGGTCCAGTCGCCGTAAATCCGCTTGATGGTCACCGTCCCCTCGTTTGACAGCTCGTCCATAATAAATTTGATGTATTTGTCTGACACATTGTCCGCGTCAATCAGCACGGCAAACCGTTTGTCCAGCGACATGAACCGAATCATCCTTTCTCCGCAAAACGGGATATTCCATTCTGCTCTGCAAAGCCAAATATTCGTTTAAGAAACGAGCAAAAACAAAACGCCCGCTTATTCAAACTTGGCACTCCCTTTTCGCGCCGCCTAAGGGGCGGGCGTTTTTATTTTGTTTAACGAGGCTGCGTTTAAAACCGTTGGTTTTCTTTTATTTATTATACCTGAAAAGAAAGCGGAAAACAATGGTTGCCCGCCCTGCCGAAAAATAATAAACGATATTTTTACTCCATATTTTCGAAAGATTTGCGGCGAAGCTACTTTTTCTTTAAAGAGTATGCTATAATGGTCTTAAAACTTTGTTTTGAGACCATTCTTTCCAGTATAGTGAGCACCGTCTCAAAACTTTGTTTGTAATCAAGAAGAATATTCTTGGCGCGCCGTATTATCCGCCCGGTGGAAACACCATGATTGTGGAGGAAAAAAATATGAATTCGTTCTGTGGACAAAAGCGTTTCCGTGCGCTGCGGGTATTCTCCTGCGCACTCTGCATTTCCCTGCTTGCCGCCGTGGCCGCGGGCTGCCAGCCGTCTGACGGGCCAGAAAAATCGCTGGATCCCCAAAACCCCGTGGCAATTGAAGTCTGGCATTACTATAACGGCCCCCAAAAAAGCGCTTTCGACGCCATGGTCAACGAGTTTAACGAAACGGTGGGCGTGGAAAAGGGCATTGTGGTAGAATCCTTTAGCCAGGGCAATATTTCCGATCTGACCGACAAGGTGCTGGACGCCGCCAACAAAAAGGTCGGCGCGTCCGATATTCCGGATATTTTCGCCGCCTATGCCGACACCGCTTACGCCGTGGACAAGGTAGGGCTGGTGGCTAAACTGGACGACTATTTGACGACAGAAGAACTTTCCGAATATGTGGACGGCTACATCGACGAAGGACGGCTGGGCCAGGATAGCAGCCTAAAAATCTTTCCAGTGGCCAAGTCCACCGAAGTTTTCATGATGAATAAGACCGACTGGGACAAATTTGCGGCAGCCACAGGCGCTTCGGCGGACGACCTGGCCACCTACGAAGGCGTGACCAAAACCGCCAAAAAGTATTACGAGTGGACCGACAGCCAAACCGACGCGCTGGACGATGGAAAAGCCTTCTTCGGCCGGGACGCCATGGCCAATTATTTTGTCATCGGCTTTAAACAGCTGGGTAAAGATATCTTCCAGGTGGAAGACGGCAAGGTTCGTTTCAACTTGGATGAAGACATCCTCAAACGGCTGTGGGATAACTATTATATTCCCACTATCAACGGCTATTTCGCCTCGTACGGCAAGTTCCGTTCGGATGACGCCAAAACCGGCGATATCATCGCGCTTATCGGTTCCACCTCCGGCGCGGCTTATTTTCCGCGCCAAGTTGTCACCAGCGATACCGAAAGCTATCCCATCGACGTGGTGACCATGCCCACCCCGCTATTTGAAGGAGCTGAGCCTTACGCCGTGCAGCAGGGGGCCGGCATGGTGGTCTCCAAATCGGACACCGCCCACGAATACGCCTCGGTGGTCTTTTTAAAATGGTTTACAGAAACATCCCGCAACATTGAATTCTCGGCGGGTTCGGGCTACCTTCCGGTCAAAAAAGCCGCAAACGACAAAGCGTTGATCGAAGGCGCCCTTTCCAAGCTGGAGGACAACACGGTATCCGCAAACCTAAAAACGTCGCTGCCAATTGGCGTCGATTTGGTCAACAACTATACCATGTACACCAACAAGGCGTTCGAAAACGGGACGAAGGCTCGCGATGTGCTGGAATATTCCCTTTCGGACAAGGCCAAAGAGGATTTGGAACAAATTGCGGAAATGATGAAACAGGGGTTATCCCGCCAAGAAGCCGTGGCGAAATACGAGACGGAGGAAAACTTCCAATCGTGGTTGGCCGCCTTGCGTCAGGCGCTGGATAAGACCCAATCCTGAGCAGAACGCTTCATGGGGGCTTTGGATTGAATATGAGCAAGAAATGGAAATGGCAGAACAATTCCATTCGCAAAAAAATGATTTTGCCCATGTTCGCTGTGCTGGTTATTCAGGCGGCGTTGTTTTGCTGCATTATTTTCTTCGGCGGAACCATTTCTCAGCTCAAGCAAAACGCCCTGGATATCCTGAACGAGCGGGTTATCAACCGAAAAAACTACATTCAATTCGATATGATCCGCCGGTGGTCCAATTTGTCCGGCACCGTGGAGTCGGTGCAGGAAACCGTTCAAAACGTGCTCCAAGGCCGAAATGCCGGTTATCAGGATATCCAAACCGATTCGGACCTTTCGGTCGAATTGCTGGACGCCGTTTCCACCGATATCGTCTATCTGCTGCGCAAGAACTCGGTCACCGGCGCTTTTCTGATTCTAAACGGCGCCGAGCCGCTTAACACCCGGCAGCTGCACCGCGCGGGTCTTTATATTCGGGACTTGGATCCCGAATCCTCCTCGGGCGACAATTCCGACCTGCTGCTTGAGCGCGCGCCAACCGCGCTGAGCAAAAAGCTGGGCATCACCACAGACACAGAATGGCGCCCTAATTTTCAGTTAACCCCCCAAGACAAAAGCAGCAATTTTTTTGTAAAGCCGCTTCAGGCCGCGTTGGACCATCCGGAAATCGCATCCGATGACCTGGGTTATTGGAGCGCCGCTTTTATGCTGAGCGAAAACGATATTTCCGTCATCACCTATTCCATTCCCCTGATCGGAGAGGACGGCACCCCCTATGGTGTGCTGGGGGTGGAAATTTCGCTGGATTACCTGCGCAAGCTGCTGCCGTATGACGAGCTTGCCACAGAAAAAGAAGCGGCTTATCTGCTGGCGGTAGACCGGGACGGTTCCCTCTCTTTCGATACGGTCATCAGCAACGGGCCGGTATTCCGGCAGCTGTTCGGCACCAGCTCCGGCATCCGTTTTAATGCTGATCAATCCTACAATACCACCTATCGCATCACCGAAACCGACCGTTTTCAAGGCAGCGCTTACGGCTGCATTCAATATTTCCAGCTGTACAACAGCAACACACCCTTTGAGCAGGAGCGCTGGGCGCTGATCGGCATCACCGAGGAAAACAAGCTGTTTACCTTTGTGGACCAGGTCAAATCCTCGGTAACGCTGGCATTTGTCCTTTCCTTGCTGATCGGCCTCGCCAGCGTGCTGATTATCAGTTCGCTGTTTACCAAGCCCATCAGCTCCCTGGTACAAAAGGTCAAGGACAGCAACCCCCGTCTTCCGGTCCATCTCGATAAAATTCAGATATCCGAAATCGACGAATTGGCCGCGGCAATCGAGCATTTGAGTACGTCGGTGGCGGATTCCTCCTCCAAGCTATCCCAAATCATTCAGCTGACCAGTGTGCGCATCGGCGCGTTCGAAGTGCAGCGCAACAGCGGGGAGGTTTATTTTACCGACACCTTCTTCCCCCTGATGGGGCTGGAAGGCGATTTTGGCGACAGCAACTATATGCCGCTGAAACAATTTAAGTTGATTATGACAGGCATGGAAAAGTTTATCTGCGCCGGTACCCGCAAGGAAAACAGCTGCGTCATCCATTTTCTGGATTCCACCAAAACGCCCCGCTGGGTATCCATCAAGATTGTGCACAATGGGAACCGCATTTTGGGGGTGGCGGAGGATGTGACCTCCGAAACCTTGGAAAAGCAGCGCATCGAGTATGAGCGCGATTATGATTTGCTGACCAACCTGCTCAACCGCCGCGCGTTCCATTCCGCGATGGACGCAAAGTTCCTGCATCCGGAAAACTTGGGTGTGGCTGCGCTGATTATGCTGGATTTGGATAACCTGAAGTATATCAACGACACTTACGGTCACGACTACGGCGATATGTACATCCGCTGCATGGCGGATATCCTGAAAAAGTACACCCCCGGCGGTACCATCCTTTCCCGTATGTCCGGCGACGAGTTTTACGTATTCCTCAGCGGTTACCAGACCCAGGAGGAAGTCCGCGGCCTGATCGAGGATTTGAAAAACGGCATGCAAAACACCGCCATGCCCCTGCCGGATAATACGCCGTTCCGGGTGCGGGCTTCGGCCGGCATTGCATGGTATCCGGAAAATTCTGATTCGTGGGAAGATTTGGTTCATTTTGCCGACTTTGCCATGTACGCGGTGAAGAATACGGCCAAAGGCCTATTTAACGAATTCAATCCGGAGACCTACCGGCAGGATTCCTACCTGATGCGCAATAAGGAACTGCTGAATAAACTGATCGAGGAACGGCTGGTAGATTACGCCTTCCAGCCGATTGTGAACGCCGTCACCGGCGAACTGTTCGCTTACGAGGCGCTGATGCGCTCCCGCCTGCGGGCGTTCAACAATCCCATCGAAATTCTGACCATCGCGCGGTCCCAGTCAAAGCTGTATCAAATCGAACGCCTGACCTGGACGCTGTCTTTGCGGGATTTCCGCCGCCATAAAACGGTACCGGCAAACTGCAAACTGTTCGTCAATTCCATTGCAAGCGAGCACCTATCGCCGGAAGACATTCTGGAATTAGAAAAAGAATACGGCGATACCTTGAGCCGGGTGGTGGTGGAATTGACCGAGGAAGAACGCGGAAACGCCTATTCCACCCATGTAAAAAAGCAATGCTCCGAGCGGTGGCACGCGGAAATTGCCCTGGATGATTTCGGCAACGGCTATAATGGCGATTCCATGCTGCTGGCCGTGGATCCCGACTATATCAAAATCGATATGTCCATTGTGCGCAACATCCATATGGACAAAGACCGCCAGCAGCTGCTGAAAAATATCCTTGTTTACGCCCACGGCAGGCATATTCAAGTGATTGCCGAGGGTGTCGAAACGGCGGACGAGATGGAAACATTGATCCAAAGCGGTGTGGACTACCTACAGGGCTACTACCTGGGCGTGTCGTATTTACAGCCCCAGCCCGTCTTGCCCGAACGCCGGCGGGAAATTCAAAAAATGGCTGCCCAGCGCTGTTTGACGCCCCCGGATGAAGCGTTCCAAAATCTCACATAACGAATTTACCCCCTGCGTATTCTTTCGCAGGGGGCTTTTTATGCGCCATTTTAGCACTCTATGCGCCCGAGTGCTAAAATTAACAATTTTATCACATTTCATCCGAATATTTTCCATAATCTCCGCTATAATAAAAGATAGCAACAAATAAGAAAGAGGTTGATTCCCATGGGCCAGTTCCCACAAAAATAATGGGAATACGTATTGTGAAAACAAGGAGGGTTCTATATGTTTGATCTTGTACCTTTTGGACGCAGCGAACGGGATCTTTGGAATATGTTCGATCATTTTGACCGCGCCTTTTTCGGCGGCCACGACCACGCCATAGCCCCCTTCCGTACCGATATCCTCGATCAGGGAGACCGGTATGTGCTGGAAGCGGAACTTCCCGGCTTTGCCAAGGAAGATATCCACATCGACTTGGAGGGCGACATGCTGACCATTCGCGCAGAACACTGCGAGGAAAAGGAAACACGCGAAAAAGACCGCAACTTTGTCCGCCGGGAACGCCATGTGGGCTCATATTGCCGCAGCTTCCCCGTGGGCGATGTCAAATGTGACGGCATCGCGGCGTCTTACCAGGACGGCGTACTTCGGCTGGAGATGCCGAAACGGACCGCGGATAAACCCGCCAGCCGTTCAATCGATATCCAGTAAGATGGCAGTACCGTCAAAACAGGCGGCAGGCAAAAGCCTGCCGCCTGTTTTTGTCTTTAAAGACGGTCTAAAACCCGGTACCTGGTAATCCCCTTTTCCCGCTGTGCCACAACCAACCGGCCCGCGCAAGGAACGGTCAGCCGCAAATCCGGCGCATCCGCGGGCAGGCGGCACACAAAGGGCCCGCCCGTCCTAACCGATTCCGGCGTAATGCCCAGCAGATCCTCCACCAGAACCGGCACCGGCCCGCTGGCCCACGGGTGGCACAGGCTGGTGTTTGCCTTTTGGTCCTTACCCCAGGCTTCAAAACAAGCAGTGCCGCCCTCTCGCTCCATATTGTACCACGACCGTTCCCCGGTATCGGTTATCAGGCGGTAAGCGTCCCCGGCGTGGTCCAAACGGCACAGAGCCTTTAACAAGAAATAAGCCATGTAAACGCCGCAGCACAATCCCTTCTTCACCAGGAAAGCGCCAACACTTTCTTGAATGCCCTTGGGCACCCAGCCAAAAAAGGCGGGCAGGATATTGGCGTGCAGCGCGCTGTGGCTGCCGCCCTCCCTGTCCCGGTAAAGGCCGGCGGCCCGGTCCAGGAATACCCCGTCAAAAACCGCTGTCAGCCGTTCGTACCGCGGGGTAAAGGGGATGCCCAGCAGACGTTTGATTTCCTCGGTTGTTCCCACCGCGCCCACGTAAAAGGCGTTGACCACATTGTGGCAGCCCGGCCCAATGACCTCGGTCAATGGAAAATCGTACCCATCCCGCAGTTCCTGGGGCCAGTCTACCAGGTTCCATTTTTCCGTCACCTGTTCCAGCAGCCCGTCCGGCCGTGCGTACCGCTCAAAATAGCGCAGCACGCCCTCGCAGGCCGGAAGCATTTGGCGAAGGAACGCTTTGTCCCCGGTATGGCGGTAGTACCGCAGCGCGATGATGGGGAATTGCAGGGAATAATCGGCAATTTCCTGCATATAGGACCCCGGCGTTACCGCCAGCAGCCCCGGGCAGACAAACGCTGATTCCATCTGCTGGCACAGCGCTTTGCGGTACAGCGAAAAATCCCCGGTCAGGTAAAGCTGGGCGTGGGTAGTTACCGTCAAATCCCCGGCATACTGACCTTTTTCTCGGGACGGGCAGTCCACATACCCTTCCTGACAGCCGTATTTGACCGCATTTTTGCACAGCGAAAACACAGCGGAAAGCACCGGGTCAGCCGTGTGCAGCGTACAGCGGTCCTCCGGAAAGTCGTAATGCCGTTCCCGCACCCGGGCAACGACGCCGGACACGG
>CABQAC010000075.1 GCA_902462035.1 uncultured Eubacteriales bacterium | reverse complement strand
GGGAGTGACAAAGCCCGGCGGGACGCGAAAAACGCTTCCTGGCGGCCGTACTTTCCCTTGGGAAAGTTGCACAAAATAAAATTCAAAATTTCTTGCAAAAATACAGAAAAAAACCTTGCTTTTCCAGCGCTGGAATGGTATTATAATCAAGCGTGACTGCACAGATATGCGATGAAGCGGGAGGTTGCGGCCTGTTTGGCCGGTTTTTCCGTGGAGTATGTCCGATTTTAAACCGGGCGAAGAAAGATATGGATGCGACTGCGCGGGGGTTCCGCTGTAAGCGGGGCGCCGTGTTGTGCATCCGGACGTTTTTTGACCTGACCCGGATTCGCTTTTGCGAAAGCGCATCCGGTTTTTCAATGCGAAAGCATGAAACACCCGGAGGGGTGTAAGGTTTTTAAAAACGCCGCCCGCCAACGAGTAGTTAAGGAGGCGATTTTCAGTGGCAGTCAAGGAAAAAATCAGAATCAGAATCAAGGGGTACGATCATCAGCTGGTGGACCAGTCCGCCGATAAGATCGTGCAAACGGCCAAGCGCACGGGGGCCCGGGTGTCCGGTCCGGTGCCGCTTCCGACCGAAAAGCAGATCATCACTATTCTGCGCGCCGTCCACAAATATAAGGACAGCCGCGAGCAGTTCGAGATGAGAACCCACAAAAGATTGATCGACATTCTGAGACCGTCCAATAAGACCGTTGAGGCTCTGATGGGACTGGAGCTCCCCGCAGGCGTTGAAATCGAGATCAAACTGTAATTTCAACCTACCGGCGGCCGGGGTCATGTTGGCGTAAGGCCAACCAATAACCTGCAAGGAGGAAACAACATGCAAAAAGGGATCATCGGCAGAAAAATCGGCATGACGCAGATTTTCGATGAAAAAGGGAACGTCGTTCCCGTCACCGTTGTGGAAGCTGGCCCGTGTGTGGTCACCCAGAAGAAAACGGTGGAAAACGACGGCTACGAGGCTGTTCAGCTGGGCTTCGGCGACATCAAGCTGAAGATTCAGGACGGCAGCGGCAAGGGCGAGCGCAAGCGCTGCGAAAAGTTTAGCGGCAAGCCTGTGAACGTCACCATGGCGATGATGGGCCACTTCGAAAAGGGCAACGTCGCGCCCAAGAAAACCCTTCGCGAGTTCCGTTTGGAAGACATCTCCGCGCTGAATGTCGGCGATTTGATCAAGGCCGACACCTTTGCCGCCGGCGACCGCGTTGACGTGACCGGCACCAGCAAAGGTAAGGGGTACGCCGGCGTGATCAAGCGCTGGAACTTCAGCCGGCTGAAGGAGACCCACGGTTCCGGTCCTGTTGCCCGTCACGGCGGTTCCATCGGCGCCTGCTCCGACCCTTCCCGGGTGTTCAAGGGCAGAAAGATGGCCGGCCATCTGGGCGCGGAGCGGGTAACGGTGCAAAACCTGACCGTTGTAAAGGTTGACGCCGAAAACAACCTGATCGCGATCAAGGGCGCCATTCCCGGCCCCAACAAAGGCCTGGTCACCATCGCGCAGAGCGTCAAAAAGGCGTAAGGGAAGGAGGAACGCAAATGCCTACCATTCAAGTTGTCAATATGTCCGGCGCGAAAGTCGGCGAAATTGACCTGAACAACGATATTTTTGGTATCGAGCCCAACACCGCCGTGCTGCACGACGTTGTTGTCAACTACCTGGCCAACCAGCGCCAGGGCACCCAGTCCGCGCTCACCCGTGCCGAGGTATCCGGCGGCGGCAAAAAGCCGTGGCGCCAAAAGGGAACCGGCCATGCCCGCCAGGGTTCCACCCGTTCCCCCCAGTGGAGACACGGCGGTATCGTGTTCGCGCCCAAGCCGCGCGAATACCGGTACGCGCTTAACAAAAAGGTCCGCCGCTTGGCGATGAAATCCGCCTTCTCCGCCAAGGTGAAGGAAAACGATATGATCGTCCTCGACGCGCTCACCTTAGAGGGTTACTCCACCAAGACGGTCGTTAAGATGCTGGAAGCGCTGGGCGCGGAGAAAAAAGCCCTGATCGTGCTCGCGAGCAACGACCGGACGGCCATTAAATCCGCCGCCAACATCCCCGGCGTCAAAACCGCCCAGGTCAACACGCTCAACGTCTACGACATCCTCAACGCCGACAAGTTCATCGTTGTAAAGGATGCGGTGGCGAAGCTCGAGGAGGTGTACCAATAATGACGGCACATGACGTGATTATCCGCCCGATCATCACCGAAAAGACGATGGCGGGCGCCCAGATGAAAAAGTACACGTTCGAAGTGGCCAAGGACGCCAATAAGATCGAAATTGCCAAAGCGGCTGCCGAAGCGTTCGGCGTGGAGGTCAAAAAGGTCAACACGCTCAACGTGCGGGGCCGGCTCCGCCGCCAGGGCAGGAGCGAGGGCTACACCCCCTCCTGGAAAAAGGCGGTCATCACCCTGACCGAGGGCAGCAAGCCTATCGAATTCTTCGAGGGCATGATGTAATCCTGCAAAATTAAGCAGGGGCAACGTATGGGGATTGACATACCCCGCAAAGCCATCATGAGGAGAGTGAACCACCCATGTCTATTAAAGTTTACAAGCCGACGACGAACGGCCGCCGCAACATGTCGGTGACCGACTACTCGTCTTTGAGCAAACAGGGCCCGGAAAAGAGCCTGCTTGCTCCCCTGAATAAAAAAGCCGGCCGCAACAGCTATGGCCGCATCACCGTCCGCCACCGCGGCGGCGGCAACCGCAAAAAATACCGGCTGATCGACTTCAAGCGCCGCAAGGCCGGCGTTCCCGCCACGGTGCTTACCCTGGAGTACGATCCCAACCGTTCCGCGTTCATTGCCCTGATCCAGTACGAGGACGGCGAAAAGAGCTACATCACCGCGCCCCACGGCCTGAAGGTCGGCGATACCGTCGTCTCCGGCGCCGAAGCGGATATCAAGCCCGGCAACGCGCTGCCGCTTCTCAATATCCCCACCGGTACCTTCGTCCACAACGTGGAGCTGTATCCCGGCAAGGGCGCTCAGCTGGCCCGTTCCGCCGGCAATATGGCCCAGCTGATGGCTAAGGAAAACGGCATGGCGCTGCTGCGGTTGCCTTCCGGCGAACTGCGCAACGTGCCGGTTAACTGCATGGCCTCCATCGGCCAGGTCAGCAACATCGACCACGAAAACGTCAAGATCGGCAAGGCCGGCCGCAAACGCAACATGGGCTGGCGTCCCACCGTCCGCGGCTCGGTTATGAACCCCAACGACCATCCGCACGGCGGCGGCGAGGGCAAGTCTCCTGTGGGCCGTCCCGGGCCTGTTACCCCCTGGGGCAAACCGGCGATGGGTTACAAGACCCGCGCCAAGAAGAACCGCTCCGATAAATATATCGTGAAGCGCAGAAACGGCAAGTAAGGCGGTAAGAAAGGAGCTTATGAACTATGGGCAGAAGCGTTAAAAAGGGTCCTTTCGTACAGCCTGTGCTGCTGAAAAGGATTCAGGAAATGAATCAGGCCGGCGAGAAGAAGATCGTCAAAACCTGGAGCCGTGCCTCCACCATCTTCCCGGATTTTGTCGGCCACACCGTCGCCGTGCATGACGGCCGCAAGCATGTGCCGGTTTATATTACCGAGGACATGGTCGGCCACAAGCTGGGCGAATTCGCCCCCACCCGGACCTTCCGGGGCCATGCCGGTTCCAAGACGACCAAGAAATAAAGCGGCTGAAAGGAGTGTATAGCATGGATGCAATGGAAGTAAGGGAAGCCAAGGCGTACCTAAAATATGCCCGCATCTCCCCCAGAAAAGTTTCGATTGTGCTGGATCTGATCCGTAACCAGCCGGTCGACAAAGCGATGGCTATCCTCAAGTATACGCCGAAGGCCGCCTGTGAGGAGCTGCAAAAGCTGCTCAAATCGGCAATGGCAAACGCTGAGAATAACCAGAATATGGATGTTGCCAGATTGTACGTGGCAGAGTGCTTCGTCTGCCAGGGCCCCATCCTCAAGCGGATTCGTCCGAGAGCGCAGGGCCGCGCGTTTTCCATTCAAAAGAAAACGTCGCACGTAACCCTGGTGCTGAAGGAAAGAGACTGAGAGGAGGAGCGAAACAATGGGACAAAAAGTTAATCCCCACGGCCTTCGCGTCGGCGTAATCAAGGATTGGAATTCCCGCTGGTACGCCAAGGATGCCGTGTTCGGCGATACGCTGGTGGAGGACTACAACCTCCGCAAACTGCTGAAGAAGCAGCTTTACGCCGCGGGCGTGCCCAAGATCGAAATCGAGCGTGACGCGTCCAAGGTCCGCATTCACATTCACTGCGCCAAGCCCGGCATTGTCATTGGCCGCGGCGGCGCGGAAATTGAGAAACTCCGCCTGCAGTGCGAAGCGATCCTCAAAAAGCCCGTGAATATCAATATTGTCGAGGTCAAAGGCCCCGACACCAACGCACAGCTGGTGGCCGAAAGCGTCGGCGCGCAGCTGGAGAAGCGTATTTCCTTCCGCCGGGCGATGAAGCAGGCGATCGGCCGGGCGATGAAGCTGGGCGTGAAGGGCATCAAAATTCAGGTTTCCGGCCGTTTGGGCGGTGCGGAAATCGCCCGTTCTGAGCAGTATCACGAAGGAACCATTCCGCTGCAAACCCTCCGCGCCGACATCGATTACGGCTTTGCGGAGGCCGCGACCACCTACGGCCGCATCGGCGTGAAGGTTTGGATCTACAAGGGCGAGGTTCTTCAAGACGCAGCCCGCAGACCCCGTAGGGAAGGAGGCAATAAGTAATGTTGTTGCCCAAGCGTGTGAAGTACCGCAGAGTGCACAGAGGCCGTCTGACCGGCAAAGCGTACCGCGGTAACTTTGTCAGTCATGGTGATTTCGGCCTGCAGGCTCTCGAGCCCGCCTGGATCACCTCCAACCAGATCGAAGCCGCCCGTATCGCGATGACGCGTTATATCAAAAGAGGCGGCCAGGTTTGGATTAAAATTTTCCCGGATAAGCCTATCACCGAAAAGCCCGCCGAAACCCGCATGGGTTCCGGTAAAGGCTCGCCCGAATATTGGGTGGCGGTGGTTAAGCCGGGCAGAGTGATGTTCGAGATCGGCGGCGTGAGCGAGGAGCTGGCGCGGGAGGCGTTGCGTCTTGCTGCCAATAAACTGCCGATCAAATGCAAGTTTGTGTCGAAGAACGACCAGGGAACGGGTGGTGAGCAGCAATGAAGGCCTCAGAGATCAGAGAATTGACCGCGGCGGAATTGGAATCGAAGCTCAAGGACCTCAAGGCCGAGCTTTTCAACCTGCGTTTTCAGCATGCCGTCAACCAGCTCGATAACCCGATGCGCATCAGCGCCGTCAAAAAGGATATTGCTCGTGTCATGACCATTCTGCACGAAATCCAAAAAGACGACGCGCAGGCGTAACGGAAGGGAGGATTAAGCTGTGAACGACAGGAACATGAGAAAGACGGCGGTTGGCAAGGTGGTCAGCGATAAAATGGATAAGACCATTGTTGTGGCCATCGAGGACAGAGTCCGTCATCCGCTTTATAAAAAGATCATCAAGCGCACCATGAAGCTGAAAGCGCATGATGAAAAGAACGAATGCACCATCGGCGACCGCGTGCGCGTGATGGAGACCCGTCCCCTCTCCAAAGATAAGAGATGGCGTCTTGTGGAAATTATTGAAAGAGCGAAATAATTCGGCTCTGCGAAGGAGGAACGCACTGTGGTACAGCAGCAGACCTTGCTTAAAGTGGCCGACAACACAGGCGCGAAAGAGCTTATGTGCATCCGCGTACTCGGCGGCTCAGGCAGAAGGTATGGCAATATCGGCGACGTAATCGTGTGCTCCGTCAAAAAGGCGGCGCCCGGCGGCGTTGTAAAAAAAGGCGACGTGGTTAAGGCGGTCATCGTCCGTTCCGCGTCCGGCGTCCGGCGTGACGACGGCACTTACATCCGTTTCGACGAAAATGCGGCCGTTATCATCCGCGACGATAAAAACCCCAGAGGCACCCGTATTTTTGGGCCCGTGGCCAGAGAGCTCCGCGACAAGGATTACCTCAAAATCCTGTCCCTAGCTCCCGAAGTGCTTTGACAGGAGGTGCCAGAAATGATTCAAAAGGTTCACGTAAAAACCGGCGACACCGTTGTGGTGCTCAGCGGCCGGGAAAAAGGTAAAAAAGGCAAGGTGATCGCTGTCAGCCCCAAGGAGGGCAAGGTGATCATCGAGGGCGTCAACATGGTTTCTAAGCATGTCAAGCCCCGCCAGGTCGGCCAAGAGGGCGGCATTGTCAAGGCCGAAGGCGCCATGTACGCCTGCAAGGTGCAGGTCGTTTGCCCCCACTGCAACAAGGCCACCCGTGTCGGCCACAAGTTTTTTGAAGATGGTCAGAAACAGCGTGTCTGCAGGCGCTGCGGCGAAACTCTTTAAGGAGGAGAAGACATGGCAAGGCTTAAAGAATTCTACAAAAGCGACGTGGCACCTGCTCTGATGAAGAAATTTGCTTACAAAAGCGTGATGCAGATTCCCAAGTTTGAAAAGGTGATTATTAACGTCGGCGCCGGCGAAGCGCGCGACAACGCGAAGGTCATCGACGCCATCATGACGGATATCGCGGCCATCACCGGCCAGAAGCCGATTATCTGTAAGGCGAAAAAATCCGTTGCTAACTTCAAGGTGCGCGAAGGCATGCCCATCGGCGTGAAGGTCACGCTGCGGGGGGAGAGAATGTACGAGTTTATCGACCGTCTCTTCAATGTCGCGCTTCCCCGCGTCCGGGACTTCCGGGGCATCAACGCCAACTCCTTTGACGGGCGTGGCAACTACAGCATGGGCCTGCGGGAACAGCTGATTTTCCCGGAAATCGAATACGACAAGATCGACAAGGTCCGCGGCATGGATATTTGCTTCGTGACCAGTGCAAATACCGACGAGGAAGCCCGGGAACTGATGTCCCTGATGGGCGCCCCGTTTGTGAAGTAAGGAGGGAATCATTGTGGCCAAAACATCCATGAAAATCAAGCAGCAGAGCCAGGCGAAATTTTCTACCCGCGCCTATAACCGGTGCAAAATCTGCGGCAGGCCGCATGCCTATCTTCGCAAGTTCGGCATTTGCCGTATCTGCTTTAGGGAGCTCTCTTATAAAGGTGAAATTCCGGGCGTGAAGAAGGCCAGCTGGTAAAGTTTACAGCAAAGGAGGTAACGGCATGCAGATTACAGATACGATTGCGGACCTGCTCACCCGCATCCGCAACGCGAATTCCGCGAAACACGAAACGGTGGACATCCCCGCCTCCAACATGAAAAAGGCGATTGTGGATATCCTCCGCAATGAAGGATATATCAAAAGCTACACCGTCATAGAAGACGGAAAGCAGGGCGTGATCCGCGTCACCTTGAAATACGGCGAGGGCAAATCCCCCGCTATTACCGGGTTGCGCAGAATTTCCAAGCCCGGCCTGCGGATTTACAGCAACGTGGAGGATATGCCCAAGGTACTCAAGGGCCTTGGCATCGCGATCATTTCTACCTCCAAAGGCATTATGACGGACCGCCAGGCCCGCAAGGAAAATGTCGGCGGCGAAGTGCTCGCATTTGTATGGTAAGGTAAGGAGGTGCAAGAATGTCTCGAATTGGAAGAAAACCCGTTCATATTCCCGCTGGCGTCGATGTAAAGATCGACGGCAACGTAGTGACTGTCAAGGGCCCTAAGGGCACTTTGAGCCAGTCCTTTCATCCCAACATGACCATCGCGAAGGAAGGCGACGTGATTCACGTTACCCGGCCGGACGACGAGAAGGAGAACCGCTCCCTCCACGGCCTGACCCGCACCCTGATTTCCAACATGGTCGACGGTGTGACCAAAGGCTTCCAAAAGGAGCTGGACGTCAATGGCGTTGGCTACCGTGTGCAGAAGCAGGGCAAGAACCTGGTGATGAACCTGGGGTATTCCCATCAGGTGATCATGTCCGAGACGGACGACATCAAGATCGATTGTCCCTCCGCCAACAAGATTATTATCTCTGGCCCCGATAAGCAGAAGGTCGGCCAGTTTGCCGCAGAAGTGCGCGAAAAGCGGCCGCCGGAGCCTTATAAGGGCAAGGGTATCAAGTATGTGAACGAAGTCATCCGCCGTAAGGAAGGCAAGACCGGCAAGGGCGGCAAGAAGTAAGAAGGAGTGTGACATACCATGGTGAATAAGGCTGACAAGAATGTCGCCAGACTCAACCGCCACCGCAGGGTGCGCGGAAAAGTGTCGGGCACGGCGGAACGTCCGCGCCTGAATGTCTACCGCTCCACCAACCACATCTACGCCCAGCTGATCGACGACGTAAAGGGGATTACCCTGTGCGCCGCCTCCACACTGGACAAGGATTTTGAAGGCACCGGCGGAAACAAAGAAGCCGCGCGGAAGGTTGGTATGGCGATTGCGGAGCGCGCGAAGGAAAAAGGAATCACCGAGGTCGTTTTTGACCGCGGCGGTCATATTTATCACGGCCGCGTCAAGGAATTGGCCGAAGGCGCCCGTGAGGGCGGCCTCAAGTTCTAAGAGAGGGAGGAATCACTTTGGCTAAATTTGACGCATCCACTTTGGATATGAAGGAACGCGTTGTAGCGATTAACCGCGTTTCCAAAACCGTGAAGGGCGGCCGTATTTTCAAGTTTGCGGCGCTGGTCGTGGTAGGGGACGGCGAAGGCCATGTCGGCTTCGGCATCGGCAAATCCGGCGAAGTTCCGGACGCCATCCGCAAGGGCATCGAGGATGCCAAAAAGAACATGATTACCATCGCGCTTTACGGCAGCACCATCCCCTACGAGGTGATTGGC
>CABQAC010000074.1 GCA_902462035.1 uncultured Eubacteriales bacterium | reverse complement strand
TCAAGCTGGGCGGCAACGCCGAATTTATGGCCAAGGCGGAAATGCGCCGGATGCAGATTCCGGAGGAAATGATCGACGAGGCCACCGGCTATTCCGAAACGGAAAACGAGGAACTGCTGGCCGCCCGCAAAACGTACCACCAGCTGCTGGAAAAATACGAGGCGCAGATCGCCAAGGAAGCCGAGGAGGTCCGCCAGGCCGGCGGGCTGAGCATCATCGGTACCGAGCGGCACGAATCCCGCCGTATCGACAACCAGCTGCGCGGCCGCGCAGGCCGCCAGGGGGATCCCGGATCCAGCCGGTTCTATTTGTCGCTGGAAGACGATTTGATGCGTTTGTTCGGCGGCGAGCGGATTGGAACCATTATGGACCGGTTCAAAATCGACGAAGATATGCCGATTGAAAACGGTATGATTTCCAATTCGGTGGAGAACGCCCAGAAAAAGCTCGAAAGCCGCAACTTCGGCATCCGCAAAAACGTGCTGCAATACGACGACGTGCTCAACCGTCAGCGTGAAATCATCTATACCCAGCGCGGCCAGGTCTTAAACGGCGAAAACCTGAAGGACCAAATCCGCAAGATGATTGTTGAAACCATCGAATCCAACGTGGAAAAATTCATGCCCAAAAACTCCATCCGGGAAAACTGGAACCTGGAAGGCCTGCGGGACCATTACCTGGGCTGGATGCTCACGCCGGAGGATTTGCAGTTTACGCCGGAGGAAATGGAAGAACTTGACCCAGATTATGTGGTTCAATTTTTGAACGACCGCGCCGGCGAACTGTACGATAAGCGGGAGGCCGAATACGGCAGCGAACTAATGCGGGAGCTGGAACGCGTGATCCTGCTTAAGAACGTGGATACCCAATGGATGGACCATATCGACGCCATGGAGGAGCTCAAGCAGGGTATTTCCCTGCGGGCGTACGCCCAGCGCGACCCGGTGGTGGAATACCGCATCGAGGGCTTCGATATGTTTGACGCCATGGTCGAAACCATCCGGCAGGATACCGCGCGCATGGCGCTGACGGTGCGCATCCGCACCCAGGAAGAGCCCAAGCGCGAACAGGTGGCCAAGCCGATTGCGCCCGCCGGGGACGGCACTGCCCAGAAGCAGCCGGTGCGCAAGACTAAAAAGGTGGGCCGCAACGATCCATGCCCATGCGGAAGCGGCAAAAAGTACAAAAAATGCTGCGGCCGGGACGCGTAAGTCTTTGGCGGGCTTTCAGGTCCGGTCGTTTCATAAGAACGCGCCTGGGCGGCAATTAAGCCGCCCAGGCGCGTTCTGCTGTTTGTTGCGGCTATTCCTCCTCCTGCCAAACGGGAAAATAGCCGTACCGCAGCGAGCGTTCCAGCCGCTGCCGCGCTTTTTTCAAATGCCGCGAAACGGTGGACGGGCAAACGCCAAGCTGTTTTGCGATTCCCTGTACCGAAGCGCCAGGCGCCTGATAAAACAGCAGCAAACATTGCAGCTGGCGCGGGGTCAGCTCGCGCCGCGCCGCTTTGGTTACGGCTTTCATCAGCTCCGCCCGCCGGCACCCCTGCCCCGCGGCCGCGTTGTATTCTTCCAGCCGCTGCAGCAGTTCTTCGTATGTTTCCTGTTTTTTATCGCCCATACTGCATTCCCCTTTTCTTTAAAAAGGCAGAGCGGTTTTGTCCGGGATTGCACCGTTCCCGGTCCCGGAAAGGGCCGGGCATGACGATTCCCCCGCCGGGTAGCGCATCAGGTACTGACCGGTATGCTTCATTTCTAAATAAATGTCGTAAAACATCTGGATGCGGCGGTCCAGTTCATAATAATTCGTCTGAACGCCCGTTTTCCGCTGCTCCCTCAATTGAATCATATGGGCATAAACACGTTCGGCCTCGGCCAAATATTGTGCCCCCATTCGATGGATGTCCATAATCCGTCCTTTCCTTTTTTTCGAATTTTAGAAGGTTTCCCGCGCAGGCGGATAAGCGCCCTGTTTTCCTTCCATTTCCATTATAGTACAATTGTGACTACAAATCAAGAACATTTGTTCCTATAATTTTGGTAATCATCCAAAATATAGAATTTTTGTTCATTATCCGTATCGCATCATTCATAAAACACGACAAAACGCGCACACTATTTGCGACCTAAAAAGACAAATGGCGGTAAACCTGCTTTTATCTGGCAGCAGTTTTACCGGCAGCGAAAGGACGGTTTGATTCCATGATTCAGGAAGAAGAAATGCTAAAATATATCTGCCAAAACGCAGAAATGGGACGGGACGGCATTGCCCACGTGGTCAAAATTGCGGAGGATCCGGAGTTTAGGCGGGTATTGGAAACCCAGCAGGCGGAATACCAGGAAACCTACAACACCGCCGATAAAATGCTGCAGCAGCGGGGTGAAAAGCCAGCCGCATCTAATCCCATGGCGAAAATGGCCTCTTATGTGACCTCCAGCGTTAAGACGCTCAACGACCACTCCCCTTCCCGCATTGCGGAAATGATGATCCAGGGCAGCACCATGGGGATTACCAAAATGATCAAGCGTATCAACGAATACGACGGCCAAAACGAGGAAATCTTAAAGCTCGCCCGCAAACAGGTAAAAACCGAGCAGGCGAACATCGAGGAAATGAAAAAGTTCTTATGAGCGCAGAGCACAAAAAACAGAGGACGGACCCATTCGCATGGTCCGCCCTCTGTTTTTTTGCTACCGAAACGCCTCGTTTCACCCACCGCCCTACGGCCATTCCATGATGTTTCCCCGCAGCGTAGCGTGGCACGCCAATTCGCGCCAAAAAAACATGGCAATTCTTTTACCGGCTTTGTATAAACCGCACTTTTTGGCAGGCACACTTTTTTCTTCCTCTTTATTTTTTCTTGCTTTGAAACGATATTGCTTTTTAAAGAATGGTCTGATACAATGGCAACAAATGTATAAAGGAAGAAGGAATGATGTGTGAACCTGCTATTTGATGAATACAAAAACAAAGTCAGAGGCTGCTGGATGGGCAAAAACATCGGCGGCGTATTGGGCGCGCCGTTGGAAGCGAAACGCGGCGTGTTCGACTATAACACGTATTTGCAGGAAGATTTAATCAATCATCCGCAGCCCAACGATGATCTGGATCTGCAGCTGGTCTGGCTGGCGGCTGTTGAAAAATACGGGCGGCAGGTGAACGCTTCCATTCTAGGCGAATACTGGCTGCATTACATCCTGCCGAACTGGGCGGAGTACGGTTCGGGAAAAAATAATCTGCGTATGGGGCTGTTGCCCCCTCTTTCCGGGTATGACAACAACATATATCGCGACAGCTGCGGCTGCTTTATCCGCAGTGAAATCTGGGCTTGTCTCGCGCCCGGACATCCTGATCTGGCAGTTCATTACGCTTATGAAGATGCCATTGTGGACCACAGCACCGAGGGGATGTACGGTGAAATCTTCTGCGCGGCGGTGCAGTCTGCCGCCTTTGCGGAACAGGACCGGTTTAAGCTGATCGATATTGGACTGTCGTATATTCCGGCCGAAAGTGATTTGGCAAAAGCAATCCGGTTGGCGATACAATGCTATCAGAGCGGGGTCGATTGGAAAGAAGCGCGCATCAAAATTCTATCGGCTGTGCCGGGTACATTCGGCGTGCAGAACATGAAGGTGAAGGACGCGCCCACCGATCTGCCGTATGGCCAATCGGGTTATGACGCGCCGGGCAATGTCGGCATCATGGTCATGGCATGGCTTTATGGGGAAAACGACTTTGGAAAGTCGCTTAATATTGCCAACAACTGCGGCGAGGACACCGACTGCACCTGCGCGACACTGGGCGCGGTCTTGGGCATTATGAACGGATATGACAGCATCCCGCAGGAATGGATCAGTCCGATTGGGGACGGAATCGCGACCTGCTGTATCAACCGTTTGGACGGCGGGATTCCCATTGCAAACACCGTTACAGAACTTACTGATCAGATTTTGAATGTTACCCCATCTTTTTTAGGGCGCAGTTTTTGCGATCTGCTGACAAAAGACGGCTATACAATCACGATGAAACAGGGCGAGGCGCTTTATTATACAAGGGATGAATATCAACCGGATATCAATTGCGACGGGGCCGTCCGGCACAAACAATTCCACGAAATAATCGCCTCTCCGTTTGTGGTCAACTATAAGTTCGTTACCTTCGAATGCGATGTTGATTATATGGACGTACCATATATTCGGGTAAACGAAGCGCGGAAAATAAAACTGACGTTCCGCGACGCGGTGATCAAAAACCACAACCAGCAATGGCTGACACTCAAATGGTACCTGCCGGACGGTGTACAAATACTGCCATGCAATCAAGTAAGTTTCCCGTTGCAAAGTTTATATGAATCGAAAACAGAATTTGAATTCGAGATTTTATGTGAAAGTTTTTCCAACCCCAAAGTGGAATTGATTGCGGATATTACGGTCAACGGGCATCATTCGCAGAATTTGCTGAAGGTCGTTTTATTGCCCGCCTGTTAGCGGACCGGTTTGTTTCACCCGCAATTGTGAAGGATGCGGCCAGCGGATCATTTTTTCTATTAAAAAACAAGAAAAACCAGCGGGGGGCTTCGGGACAAATTGTCCCGAAGCCCCCCCTGTTCGTGCTCCGCTTATTTGCTTTCCCCCTGGTGTCGTTGCCTCTGCCATTTTTGAAATGCTTTTCGCAAAATTTAAATCGGTACGCAAATGATGCTACGCCCCATGATATTGGGCGGTATTCGGCAACAGGGCCGATGCTTTTGACGGTGAGGGCAGCCGGCTTAAAATAACCTGCAGCGCTGTTAAGCAAAAAAATTGTTCCCTAAGCAAACAAAATCGTTCGCCTAAGGAACAACTGGCACCCCCGACCGGAATCGAACCGATAACTAAGTCTTAGGAGAACAACGCAAGGATTTAACCAGAGCATCCTGTAATACCTCACAAGCCCCTGAAACCCTTGATTTTGCTAAAAAAACACACGAAAGCTTTTCCTTGGAGTGGAGCCTTGTTCCCTGTCGTAACATAGCATGAAACGAGGCGAAATTAGCAGCAAATTAGCAGTTTGCGACTAATCACTCTGGGGAGTAAAACACAGGCTGTTCTCCTAAGCGGAAAGTGGTTGTTATTATACTACCACTTTCCGCTTTCATTTTCAATGATGAAAGGGTGTTTACCAATGTCTGAATACCAATTAGAACTAAAGCAAGTTGTCGCATATCCACGCTGTCGAATCTATCGGCAGTTTATACGCTCTCTTATGGAAGACCGGGACATTCGTACCAACGGGTGTTCCGGTCTTTTTTATTTTGTGGTCCTCTGCTCCTTCGCCAACTATCAAACATCCACCCAAAGCTTTGATGGGATACGCTATACTGTATTCCCAGGCGAATGGATCTGCCGGATATCAGAACTGCCGGAGTGGTTCCGCATCCGGACCCAGCGCAAGGCGCTCACTATTCTAAAGCAGCTGCAGGATCGACATCTGATCGAGTACACCATATTGGGCCGCGGCAGGCTGGTTAAATTCAAGATTAAAGACTGGTCCAAAAGCAATAAGGTAATTGAGGACAACGCCCCATGTCAAAAGGACATGGGGTTTTTCTTTTTCCCGATCTCCAAGCTGCACGAACTGATCGGCGCCGGCCGCTGCTCTGAAATGGATATCATTTTAGATCTGTGGATGCACGCCATCTATAACGACACCCGGGTGCAAGGCTCGGAACTTGGACCGCTGGTCTACTTCAGGAATTGTACCGGCACGCCTCTCACTACCTACGCGGACATGGCGGCCCGATGGGACATCTCCAAGACCAGCGTCTGCAGGCTTCTCAAAAAGCTGGAGGAGATGGACTATCTGCACCTCATCGCTTTCCCCGGCAGGCACGGTACCGCCATCTACCTGAGCAATTATTTGTCCACCATGTTCAATATCTCTGATGTGATGATTGACAAGGAGGAGCTGGCCTTCGCCCTGAACATCCATGTAAGCGTTCCTGCAGAGCCGAAAATGGATTCTCTCCCTCTGAATGCAGAGAAAATTTCCGTTCCAAAAAACAGCGGCAGCGTTCCGAAATCGCACATTTTGATCATCCTTGAAAAAGTAGCTCAAGTCCTTGCCACGCAAGGGTTTTCCTGCGCTGCCTGCACCCGTGCCGCGTATATATTATCAAGCTTATCCCCCGACTGCAATGGAATGTTTAAGTTACAGGTCGGCTGTGAAAATTCCGGATCGGAGTATTTTACCCTGCGCGTCATGAAAACACCGGAAGTTATCCACAAAGAAGCAGTGATTGCTGTTGAAGGAGGGGCACATCATGGCAAATAAGAAAAAACAGGAGCAAACTGTCAACAGGCCGGAGGAGCATCCTCTTTACCATAACACATGGAAGCTGCTTCAGACCTATCGGGACGCAGTCTGGAATCTGGAACTGGCGGTTCAGCAGGTTCGGGTCGGGTTTGAGAGCGAATTCGGGGAAAGTATAGAGGATTTTATCGAGTCGCTCTACCTGGCAGGCGCGGATTTTAGCGGCACCCAGATTGAGAGCCACGCCCGCAGTATTGAACGAAGCCGGAAGATGCTCCGCATTTTGGATTCAGCCGTAGATTTGTTGCGAACAAAACACAAAAATGGGGAGTCGTTTTATTGGATCCTCTACTATTCTTTCCTTTCCCCACAGGAACTGGAGTGTGTAGAGGACATCATCGAGAAGCTCAAGCCGCATATCCACAATATTTCCTATCGCACCTATTACCGCAGGCGTCAGGAAGCAATCGAGGCCCTCGGAGCGGTTTTGTGGGGCTATACCTCCAAGGAATGCCTGGATATACTGGACAGGTTCTTTCCCGAGGAAGTGTGAAATTCAAAATAGCGGCACAAATCTGGCACAAAATCGGTAGGAAAATTTCGCAAATTGGCACGCTTCTGCGATTTACAAGTAAATCTCCAGCTGCTAAAATGATATTGCTGAAAACTGTAAAATGAAATAGCAACCACAAAGCGACGCCTTTTTTAAGAGGCGTCCTTTTTGTTGCCCAAAAGCGCCCGACACGAATATTGTGCCGGGCGCTTTCTGTTTTCAGGAAAGAAAATGACGCAATGTAGGAGGTACGCACTTGAAGATCAAGAACAAACAAGCAAGTCTTTCGCACAGTTCTCCCCCGAACTATGGACGGTTCCTGTTCTCGCTGTTTCTTAGCATTACACTGATGTCCGCATTCTCCACGCCGGCTTTTGCTGCTACCGATGTCTGGGATAAGGCCAGCGAAATCATGCAGGATGTCTACACACAAATCCTTGGAATCTCCACAATTGCTGCAATCGTCACAGCATCCACGGCACTGCTGCTTATGAACTTCTCGCGCAACGGCAAAACAGTGGATGAATCCCGCGCCTGGCTCAAGCGCATTATCATCACTTGGGCCATCCTGAACGGTTTGGGATTCATTATGGCTTATGTGAGCGGATTTTTTGTAGGTGGTCAATGGACCGCTTGAGAGGTGGTGGTGACGTATGGGTATTTTAGATGGCATTGTAGCCTGGCTTGCAGAGCAAATCATGTATGGCCTCGATCTCATCTCCACCTCGGTTCTCGGCGCGCTGGGCTGCTCCATGGACACTTTTTTGCGGTACTTTCCGGCAGCGGAAACGCTGTACGAAGTGTTCGTGGGGCTCGCCGTCGGCATCATTTTGTTGAACTGGGTTTGGCAGCTCTTTAAAAACTTCGGACTTGGCATGGGCACCGAAGCCGAAGACCCGGTCAAACTGAGCGTTCGGTCAGTGGTATTCATTTTGTTGACGCTCTACGCCGGAAATATTATCGACATCGTATTACAGATTGCAGGTACGCCCTATGGTTGGATCTTGACACAGGAGCTGCCGCCACTGGCATTTGGGGATTTCTCTTCGGTCATGCTGGTCATTCTGGGCGTGGTCGCCAATGGCGCGGTGGCGCTCATCGGGCTGATACTGGTTTTGATTTTGGCCTGGAACTACATCAAGCTCCTGTTCGAAGCTGCAGAACGCTATGTTCTGTTGGGAATCCTTGTGTTCACCGCACCGATAGCCTTTTCCATGGGCGCATCCCAAACCACCTCAAATATCTTTAAGAGCTGGTGCAGAATGTTTGGCGGCCAGCTCTTTTTGCTGATTATGAACGCATGGTGCCTGCGCCTTTTTACTTCGATGGTGGGCACCTTCCTATCCAACCCTTTGATGCTGTAAAGGAGGCGAAAGTATGAAAAAGCATCGTAAATTGTTCATTTGCATTCTGGTTGCCCTGTGCCTTTGCTTTCTTTGCGCTTCACCGGCCTTTGCAATTACCGAGGATGAAGTGCAGCAGCAAGTAGACAGCATCGGCAAGGAAGCCGTATCCGGCAATATCTTTATTTGGTTCCTCTGTGCCATTGCCTTTCTCAAAGCGTCACAGAAGATCGATAGCTTTATGAGCAGTTTGGGCATCAACGTCGGCCATACCGGCGGTTCAATGTTGGCCGAAGCCATGATAGCCGCCCGAGGCGTTTCAGCAGTCAAAAGCGGTGTGGGCGGAATTAAAAATCACTTTTCCAGTGGTGGCGGCGGGGCCGGAAGCGCTGGAGGCGCTGGTGCGGCTGCAGGCTTTATGGCAGGCGGACTGGCTGGTGCGGTTGGCCGCCGTTTCACCCAAAGCGCCGCCGGCAGCGTCACTGGGATGGGCGGCGGGTTTGCTGCAGGTGTCAGCCGCAAAATGTTCAATAGTTCTCTGGCCAAGGGCGGCGAGTTTGCAAACAACGTCATTGGTTCTGTTGCCA
>CABQAC010000073.1 GCA_902462035.1 uncultured Eubacteriales bacterium | reverse complement strand
GGCCCATATGGGCCGCCCTTCCTTGTTTCGTAACGAAAAATCCGCGCCGGAATGGGATGAACTATCGTTGTTCGCGCCTGCGTTTGCGGGAGAAAACCAGCGCGGCCAATGCCAAAACAGCTGCCGCGTAAAGGATCGTTATCAGCAGGGATATGGCGATTTGGCCCGAATCCCCTTGTAAGGCGGCCCGGGCGGCGCGTACCCCGTGGTAAAAGGGCAGCGCGGCGCACACGCTTTTAAGGGCGCCGTTCAGGCTGTCCACATCCATAAACACCCCGCCCAGGATAGAAGTGAGCGTGATGACGATGGAGGCGACAGGGGGAGCGGCTTTGTCGTGGAACAGGGTGCCGAAAATCATCCCCATGCTTAAAAACAGCACCGCAGCGGGCAGCAGCGTCAAGATGGAAAACAGCATGCCGGCGGCAGGCAGGGGGATGCCCACCGCAAGGCCCACCACTGCGGAGGCGGCAAAGGTGAGCAGCAGCTGGCCCACCGAAATAACGAACAGCGGCAGGGTGTAGCCAATCACGAAGTCCACGGCGCGCAGCGGCGATGCGTACAAGCGGATCAAAAAAGCGCTCGACCGGTCTTTCGAAATGGAAATGGCGCCGAACAGCATGGTAAAGGTCAGGCTGAACATGGCGATGCCCGGCGCCAGCCGGTCGATGCGGAATAGGGTCATCTGGGCCTCGGGCGGAATGCTGCTGTTAACAATGGTCATGATGACCAGCATCAGCAGCGGAAGGCCCAGGCAGAACAGGTAGCTCAACGGATCCCGCATCAGCTCCTTGCGGTTGCGTTCGGCAAATACCAGCGCTTTCATATGGTTTCCGCCCCTTCCTCCGCCAGAGCGACAAATGCGTCCTCCAGGCTTGTGGTACCCGTTTGGGCCTTCAGTTCGGCAGCGGTGCCCAGCGCCAATACGCTGCCCCGGACCATGATCCCGATCCGGTCGGCTAAGGTTTCAGCTTCCTCCAGGTAATGGGTGGTCAGAATGGTAGTCACCTTGCCTTTTAGGCCGGCGATCACCGACCAAAGCTGCCGCCGGGCCAGCACGTCCAACCCCAGCGTCGGTTCGTCCAAAAATAGAATTTGCGGGTTGGTGATCAGCGCCATGGCGATACTCAGCCTGCGCTGCCAGCCGCCGGACAATGTTTTGGCCCGGCGGCCGGCTACTTCCTGCAGCGAGAGCCGCTCGATCATTTCGCCCGCCATGGAACGCGCCTGGGAACGGGAAAAACCGTACACCCCCGCCATCAGCTCCAGGTTTTCGCGGGCCGTTAGGTTGGGGGCGACCGCCGTTTCCTGGGGGGAGAGGTTGATGCTCTTTTTTACCTCGCCGGGTTGCGTCAGGATGCTTTTCCCCATCAGCAGTGCGTCGCCGGCGGTGGGCCGCGTCAAACAGGCCAGCATCCGCAAGGCGGTGGTTTTGCCCGCGCCGTTGACGCCCAGCAGCGCGAAGGTTTCCCCTTGTTCCACCGAAAGCGTCAAGTGGTCCACCGCCGTAACGCCGCGGAACTGTTTCACGAGATCGGTGATGCGGATTGCGGTCATTCCGATGCCTCCTCTTTTTTATCCGACCCTTCGAACAGCCCGTTGGCAAAATCCAGGTACCCCTGGTTCTGCGCGATGGCAATGCCCTGCTCGATGTCCGCCAGCAGTATCAGTGTGTCGCCGGGCTCAATTCCGAACAAGTCGCGGCATCCCTTGGGGATGACGATTTGCCCCTTTTCGCCGACCTTTACCGTACCGATGAATTTACCTTTTGGAACCTTGATGCCCATCTGCGTGACACATCCTTTCACATAATACCGGAAGCTTTTGCCCGAATCAGGCTGGAGCGCTCGAAAATAAAAAAGTTAGAACTTTCATAAAAATATAATAAGTAAGAAAAGTATAACAAATCTTATTTACATTATAGGCCAGCGGATTAAAATTGTCAATACGGCGGCAAAAGAGTATGATTTCTTTTTGCGGAAAAGCGAAATATGTGCTATAATGTCATAAAACAATTGCGGAAAAGGACGGTCATGCGGATGAAACGAACCACAAGACGGGCGGTCTTCTACGCCAGCTTATGTTGTATCGCGCTTTCCTGCGTGTTGTTCTGGCAGGGCGCGCGGCAAACCGTTCCGACGGTTGCCCAGCCGGACCCGCCGCCTGTGTCCCTGCCGTCAAGCGCCGTTTCCCCATTGCCTTCTTCCGCCCCGGTATTGCCTGTTTCGTCCGCCGCGCAAACGGTCCCGCGGGAAACGCTGCTGGAAGACGCCCGCGCCGCCCTGACCGCGCTGGAAAAGACAGGGGCCGCGGCGGAAGCCGCGGCATCCGCCCAAAGGCTGGTGCCCTTGCTGCGGGACAGCGGAGAGATTGTGGTGGCGGATGCGCTGGCGCGGGTGCTCGCTTACCAAAACGGCCTTCAGACGGGAAAAAAGGGAAAGGTGGCCTTTGGCGCTGCGGCTGAACGGCTGGGCGTTCCGGTGGAACAATTCCAGGCCGCTGGTGCGGCATGCTACCTGCGTGGGCAAAAAAAGGCGGGCCAGGTAACCCTGACCTTTACCGGCGACTGCACTTTTTCTCCCATCAACGAGCAATCCCACTATAACTCCTTCGACCAGGTATACGCCCGCCAGCCCAGCGCGTCGTACCCCTTTGACCGGATGCAGCCTTGGTTCTTGACCGACGACATCACCTGTATCAACTTTGAGGGAACCCTGACCGACAGCACTGCCCACCAGGAAAAACAGTATTACTTCCGGGGCAGCCCTTCCTTTGCGCGGATTCTGCCCGCTTCCTCGGTGGAATTGGCGGGCCTTGCCAACAACCATACCTACGATTACGGGAAACGGGGTTTCGAGGACACCAAGCGGTATTTGCATGCGGCCGGGGTGTCCACCTTTGCTGTGGGGCAGCCGTATATCACGCGGGTGAACGGTATTGAAGTGGTGCTTTTAGGCCAGCGGACCAACGCGGGCGCCACGGATATGATCAACCAGATTAAACGGTATAAGCGGCCGGATAACCTGGTCATTCCGGTAATGCACTGGGGGGTGGAGTTTAGCAACCGAGTGACGCCGGACACCATGGCCGCCGGGCGCAAAATGATCGACGCCGGAGCGGATTTGGTCATCGGCCATCACGCCCATGTGGTGCAGGGTATCGAAGTGTACAAAGGAAAATACCTGGTGTACAACCTGGGGAATTTTGCGTTTGGGGCAAATGTGGGCCCGGTGACAGCCCGGCGCACCTTCGCGTTCCGCGCTTCCTTCGGTTTGCGGGGCGGTTCGCTGGTGATGACCGACTGTTCGATCATCCCTTGCGACCCCACCTCTGACCCGTCCGGCTGGAACAACTACCAGCCCAAGCCTTTGTTCGGGCAGGAGGCTAAGGCCGTGGCGGATTTCCTGGTGGAACTGAGCCAATCCATGCCTTACGGCGCGGCGGAGCTGTCTTATTTCGATTGTTAACAAGCGCCCGCGCCCGCTGAGATTCATCAAACAGCATCGACCGCGGAGCAAACCAGCATTCGAAACGAAGAATACCGCCGTTGATACGCATGCCATGGCAAAAAGACTGTTCGCCATGGCCGGCTGGTTTTTCGCCGGTTAGTATGAAAAACATGATATAAAAAATCAGCATCCGTATGGTTAGAACCATACGGATGCTTTGTTGTTTTGCGGAAGGCTACGCTTCCTCGTAACTCATTTTGACACGGATGGGCTGGTTGTAATCGCCAAACCCCACGCCAAACAGCGTCAAGCCGCCGGGATTGCGGGTATCGGGCGGCACGGCGAGGCGCAGGGTTAGGGAAGCGTTGTAGTCCAGATGCAAATCGTCGACGGTTATGTCGCCAATCCGGCAGCTGCCGTCGATAAAGGTGCCGTCGCGGTTTACGATCAGGCTTTTCAGCAGCCCGTATTGGTTCAGGCCGTCGCCCCACCAATCGGGGCCGAACCGGCCCCGGCGCCCGCCGAAATCCCCAGGGCTGACCCAATAGCCCAACGGGATGCCGTTGATCGAAAAATGGATGTCCGACGGGTAGTCGTCGCAGTGTCCGGGCGCTTCGGAGGATAATTCCATCGAGATGGACAGCGCGGTGGGACGCTCGCCGGCCCGCAAATTGTTCGGAAGGCTGTATTCCACAAAGCCGGTGGAGAACCATAAAATCTGGGCGTCGAACCGCTGGGGAAAGGCGAAATACCGGGGATCGTCCAGTTCGCCGATGATGCCGTTGGGACAAGCCAAGCCGCAGGTGGGGGCGGCCTCGCAACGGGTGTAGTGGCCGATCTGGATTTCGTCGCAATAGGCGCGTTCCTGGGCCGGGGGCGCCAGGTCGACCAGCAGCTTGTCGTGCACCGGGCGGCAAAGCTTCATGGCGCCGTGCCTGCCGGGCAGGGAGCGGATTTCGATCAGCCCGGCCTGTTCCAGCTTGCCTACATGCAGCGAGACGGCGCTGTTTGTCATGCCCAGCATGACCGCCAGGTCATTCAAATTTTTGTTTCCCTCGCGGTAAAGTATTTCTAAAATCCGGACACGGGATTCCGCACCCAGCGCCTTGAAAACCGGCAGCGCGTCGCGCATGGTCCCAAATTGCAACATAAGCGGTTCCTCCTTCCTCGGATTGTTATGTTTGATATTATACTGGTATAAAATAATAAAGTCAAATATGAATAAAATGCTCATTGTTTCCAAGGATCTGGATTCCTCTGTTGACGAATGGGGCAACATATGATAAAATTCAAGATAAATGATATAAACAGTTTATTATTTCATAAAAAAATGAAATAAAAAGGAGCGAAAATCATGAACAAGCTGGTCATTAACGCGCACAACAAAAAAAGCAAGATCAACCGCAACATCTACGGCCATTTTTCCGAGCATTTGGGACGGTGCATTTACGAAGGCCTTTTTGTAGGCAAGGATTCGCCCATCCCCAACACCAACGGTATGCGCAACGACGTGGTGGAAGCCCTGCGGCATATTAAAGTACCGGTACTGCGCTGGCCGGGCGGCTGCTTTGCCGACGAATACCACTGGAAAGACGGCATCGGCGACCCTTCCCAGCGCAAAAAGATGATCAATACCCACTGGGGCGGCGTGGTAGAGGACAACAGCTTTGGTACCCACGAATTTATGGAGCTTTGCCGGCAGATCGGCTGCGAGCCTTATGTCAACGGCAACCTGGGCAGCGGCACGGTGCAGGAAATGTCCGAATGGGTGGAATATATGACCTTCGACGGTCTTTCTCCCATGGCGGAGCTGCGCCGGAAAAACGGCAGCGAAGCCCCTTGGAAGCTGAAGTATTTTTGTGTGGGCAATGAAAACTGGGGCTGCGGCGGCAACATGCGCCCCTCTTATTACGCCGACGAATACCGCCGGTACCAAACCTACGTCCGCAATTACGGGGACAATAAAATTTATCGCATCGCCTGCGGTCCCAACTCGAATAATTACGAATGGACCGACACCTTGATGAATATCGCGGGCAAATACCTGGACGGTATTTCCCTGCATTATTACACCTTCTTGAAAAACCGTCCGGATGTCAGCGGAAGCGCCACCAAATTTGATGCCAATGATTGGTATTTCACCATGAAGAATACCCTCAAAATGGAAGAACTGGTGGAAAACCACGGTAAAATTATGGACCGGTACGATCCCGAAAAACGGGTGGGCCTGCTGGTGGACGAATGGGGTACCTGGTACAATGTGGAGCCGGGCACCAACCCTGGATTCCTGTACCAGCAGAACACCATGCGGGACGCGGTGGCGGCTGCGGTTAACCTGAATATTTTCAACCAGCACAGCGACCGTGTGGTGATGGCCAATATCGCCCAGATGGTTAATGTGCTGCAGGCGGTCATCCTGACCGAAGGGGAGCGGATGGCGCTGACCCCCACCTACCATGTATTCGACCTGTATAAGGTTCACCAGGACGCCACCCTGATCGAAAGCTATCTCGATGCCGGGCAGGCGGGGGAAGGGGCGTATACGGTGCCCGCTCTGCACCAGTCGGTATCCGAGGACGCGGCGGGCAATCTGCACGTCACCTTGGCCAACCTGTCCCTGGACCAGGCCATCGATGTGGATACCACCCTGGTGGGCAAAAAGGCGCAGGCGGTTTCCGCGAATATCCTGACCGGCGCTATGGACGCCCACAACACCTTCGACCAGCCAGACGCGGTGACCATTCAACCGTTCGACGGTGTTTCCATGGATGGGGATTCCATCCGCTTTCAGATTCCGCCCTGCAGCGTGATGGCCATTGAAATCCGGTAAAATGGAACCTGTTTGCAGGCGCTGCCTGCTTAAGGACATGACACGGGACGAATATTTCGACAGTATTTACGCGTACATTCAAAGCATTCAGGGGGAAGAACGCACCCCCGAAGAAGAGTACGCGCGCCGTTTGGACTGCTGCAAATCGTGCGGCAACCTGATCAACGGGATGTGCCGGCGGTGCGGCTGTTTTGTGGAAGTACGGGCGGTCAAACGCAGCCAGCGCTGCCCCGACCCCAATCCCAAGTGGTAAAAATCAGATCAAAAAGCCGGTTATGGAAAACATAACCGGCTTTTTCCTTATCTTGGTATAAATAAGGAAAAAATTAAAAGCAAATTGCACAAAATAGATTGTATAAAAATACAAAATGTGTTAAGATAAACCCATTAAGGTGAGAGGAAGTTTTTTATGAAAAAGGGGTGGCGGGCGGTGTGGAGCGGTTTGCTCTGCGTTTGCCTGGTTTTTTTCATGCCCGCCTGTTCAAAAGACGGGGCCAGCGAAACAGCACTGCAAGGGACCTTCCAAATTGTGACCACGGATGATTACCCGCCCTTTGAATACGCCTGTGCGGACGGCACGGTCACTGGAATGGACATGGAGCTGCTGCAGGCCATTGCCGACGACCAAGGGTTAACCATTCAGGTAACGGTTATGGGCTTTAATACCGGGCTGCAAACGGTGGCGGCCGGCCAGGCGGACGGCATGATGGCCGCGTTGTCGGTTTCGGACAAACGAAAGCTCAATTATGATTTTTCCGACCCATATTATCATTCCGGTCTAATTCTGGCTGTGCGCCAGGACAATGCCGATATAACCGATTACGCGGCGCTGGACCAAAAGAAGGTGGCGGTACAAAAATCCACCCAGGCGGAACTTTACGCCCAGGAACTGCGGGATACATACCGGTTTGGAATCGTCGCTTTCGATACCGCCGGGCAGGTGCACGACGCGGTGCTAAACGGCGAATGCGACGCGTGTTGGGAGGAGTATGCCGTGTTGGCCGGCCAAATTGCCATGGGCAAAAACCTGAAAACCGTGGGCAGCCAAACCGTCGCCCGGAGCCAGTTTGCCTTTGCGGTCGCCAAGGGAACCCGCGGCGATCTGTTGAAGAAATTTAACCAGGGGCTGCGCAATATCAAGGATAACGGGAAATACGAAGAAATTGTCAATCGTTACGTACCCAAGGAGATTACGGTCAAATAAGATGCGGTAAAAAGCGGGGCCTGCGCCCCGCTTTTTGTTCGTCTATTTTATTTGCGAAAGTTTGATGCCGAACCGCGCTATGATAAAACAGCTGACCCCTTAGGCGGATGCGGCCGGTGCCGGAGGTTGACAGATGCCCGGCGCGATAGTAAGATGAAAGTCCGAAAGTGATCAAATAGCGGAAAGGATGCGTAGCCAGATGTCGCTGCAAAAACAACAGCCGCTGGAACGGGGCGCTGGGGTGCTGCTTCCGGTGTTTAGTTTGCCCTCGCCTTATGGAATCGGGACTTTAGGGCGGGAAGCCAGGACTTTTATCGACTTTTTGGAGCAGGCGGGCCAGCGGTACTGGCAGGTGCTGCCGTTGGGGCCTACCAGTTTTGGGGACAGCCCCTACCAATCCTTTTCCACCTTTGCGGGCAATCCGTATTTGATCGACCTGGCGGAGCTTGCAGCGGAAGGGCTGCTCCAGCGGCGGGAAATCGAGGCGATCCACTGGGGGGAACAGGAAGACAGGGTGGATTATAAAGCGCTGTTTGACCACCGGTTCCAGGTTCTGCGCGCCGCTTTCGAGCGAAGCGGCCACCAAAAGGAGGGGGAATACCGCCGGTTTTGCCGGGAAAACCAGGGCTGGCTGGAAGATTATGCCCTTTATATGGCATTAAAGGAGCAAAACGGATACCGGGAGTGGTTGCTTTGGGAGGAACCGCTGCGGATGCGGGACCCGGATGCGCTGCGGCGGCAGAGGGATGCGCTTGCGCGGGAGACGGATTTTTGGAAGTTCTGCCAATACCGTTTTTTCCGCCAATGGGAAAGCGTCAAACGGTATGCGGCCGACAAGGGGATTTCCATCATGGGGGATCTGCCCATCTATGTGGCGCTGGACAGCGCGGATGTGTGGGCGAACCCCGGGCTGTTTCAATTGGATGCTGCCCGCCGGCCCATTGGCGTGGCGGGTGTTCCGCCGGACGCGTTCAGCGAAACAGGCCAGCTGTGGGGGAACCCGTTGTACGATTGGGCCAAGATGGAGCAGGACGGTTTTGGCTGGTGGAAGGAGCGCATCGCGGCGGCGGCTTCACGGTTCGACGTGCTGCGGATCGACCATTTTATCGGCATTAGCCGGTATTATGATATCCCGGCTGGAAACCAGACGGCGGAGGGCGGCCAATGGCGGCCTGGGCCGGGGAAAAAGCTGACCGACGCCATCCGCCAGGCGGCCGGCGAATGCCGGATTGTGGCCGAGGATTTGGGCGCCGTCACCCCGGCGGTGCGCAAGCTGCTCGAACAATCGGGGTTCCCGTGCATGAAGGT
>CABQAC010000072.1 GCA_902462035.1 uncultured Eubacteriales bacterium | reverse complement strand
CCTTTTCAGCCGCGCAGTATTCCCGGTATTTTAAAACCAGCGGTTCGATATTCCGGTATTCCTTCATAATCTCGCTGTAAACGGCAGGATCCCCCACCACAGCGGGGTCGCACAGCCGCTCGGACAGCTGCCCAAAGCGGTCCTCGATGGCTTTTAGCTGGTCGAACATACGGTTTCCTCCTGATCTAATTTCGGTTAAGCTTACAGGAAACCGCGCTACCCTTCCCTGTCCCCGGCATGGGTAATTTTACGGATGTTTTTTTCGATTTTGACCCGGGGCACCATGACCTCGTGGCCGCAGCCGGTACAGCGCAGCCGGAAGTCCATCCCGGAACGGAGCACCAAAAAGGTTTTGCCGCCACAGGGATGGGGCTTTTTCATTTCCAAAAGATCGCCCACGCGCACGTCCATGTTCCGTTCCTCCTTCCAAATCCATCAGGTTTTACGCCATTGTATCATATGGGGTAGAATTTTACAATCATACCCGCTTTCCGTTCAGACAAATTAAAAAGAAGATGTTTTGTTAAACAAACCAATGCGGGGCTGCCGGAAGCACCCGAATACGGCGGTTCGTTTAACCTTCGTTTTATAAATAGCGGCGCCCACTTTAACAATATAACAAAAGAGAAATGCGTGAGCAAAAAAACATCCGCACGTTGGAATCCCCCGGCAAACGCCCGGACCGCCCGCTGTTTCGCTACGAAAAACCGCGGCGCAGCACGGACGAATCCTGATAAAATGATTGACATTTTTCCTTTGGGCGGATATAATATGAAATAATCGAATTTACCACAAAAGACGATGACGGAGCCAGTAGGAACGAAGCGAAAGCCTTAGCGAGCCAGGGGCGGTGGAAGCCTGGCGCGAGTAACTTGTTTTCTGAACATCTCTCCCGAGTTGCGGGCTGAAGTTTTTTCAGTAAGCCCCGCCGGTTTTTCCGCCGTTACGGGAAGGCATATGCTGGTATGCTGCAATGGGTGGTTGATACGGAGAAGCACCTCCGTCCTGTTTGCGCGGGACGGGGGTTTTTTGTCGACGAATTTGGGAGGAATGGAAATGTATCGCAAGGTATCCACAGACCTGGGTTTCGAGGACCGGGAAAAGCGGGTGCAGGAATTCTGGAAGGAGCACGACGTGTTCCGCCAGTCCATGGAACAGCGGAAGGATGGGGAAACCTACACCTTTTACGACGGCCCCCCCACCGCCAACGGCAAGCCCCACATCGGCCATGTGCTGACCAGGGTCATCAAGGATATGATCCCCCGCTACCGCACCATGAAGGGCTACATGGTGCCGCGCAAGGCGGGGTGGGATACCCACGGCCTGCCGGTAGAGCTGGAAGTGGAAAAGCTGCTGGGCATTAACGGCAAGGAACAAATTGAGGAATACGGCTTGGAGCCGTTCATTGCCAAATGCAAGGAAAGCGTGTGGAAATACAAGGGCATGTGGGAGGATTTTTCCGACCGCGTGGGTTTTTGGGCGGATATGGACGACCCTTATGTGACCTACGACAACAATTTTATCGAATCCGAATGGTGGGCGTTAAAGCAAATTTGGGAGAAAGGGCTTTTGTACAAGGGCTTTAAAATCGTGCCCTACTGCCCCCGCTGCGGCACGCCGCTCTCCAGCCACGAGGTGGCCCAGGGCTACAAAATGGTCAAGGAGCGCTCGGCCGTAGTCAAGTTCAAGGCCAAGGGAGAGGACGCTTATATCCTGGCCTGGACCACCACCCCGTGGACGCTCCCTTCAAACGTGGCGCTGTGCGTCAACCCTGCGGAAACCTATGCCAAGGTGGAGCAAGACGGGACCGTGTACTATATGGCGGAAGCCCTGCTGCCCGCTGTTTTAAAAGAAAACTACACGGTTTTGGAGCGGTTCCAGGGCAAGGAGCTGGAATTTAAGGAATACGAGCCGCTGTTTGATTTTGTACAGCCAACGGGCAAATGCTGGTATGTGACCTGCGCCGACTATGTTACCCTGACCGAAGGTACCGGCGTGGTGCATACCGCCCCGGCTTTCGGCGAGGACGACGCCCAGGTGGGCCGCCGTTACGGACTGCCATTTGTCCAGCTGGTGGACCAAAAGGGCGAAATGACCCAGGAAACGCCCTGGGCCGGCATGTTCTGCAAGGACGCGGACCAGGAAGTGCTGAAAAGCCTGTCCGAACGCGGGCTGCTGTTTGCCGCTCCTCCCTTTGAGCACAGCTATCCCCACTGCTGGCGGTGCGACACGCCGCTGATCTACTACGCCCGGGATTCTTGGTTCATCAAGATGACCGCGGTCAAGGACGACTTGATCCGCAACAACAACACCATTCACTGGATTCCGGAAAGCATTGGAAAAGGCCGGTTCGGCGACTGGCTCGAAAACGTGCAGGATTGGGGCATCAGCCGCAACCGGTACTGGGGCACGCCGCTGAACATTTGGCAATGTGAATGCGGGCACCAGCACGCGGTGGGCAGCATCACGGAGCTGAAGGCGCTTTCGGCCAACTGCCCGGAAAACATCGAGCTGCACCGCCCTTTCATCGACGCGGTGACCATCGCCTGCCCCCACTGCGGCAAGCAGATGAAGCGGGTGCCCGAAGTCATCGACTGCTGGTTCGATTCCGGCTCGATGCCTTTCGCCCAGCACCATTATCCCTTTGAAAACAAAGAGCTGTTCGAACAGCAGTTTCCCGCCGATTTTATTTCGGAAGCGGTGGACCAAACCCGCGGGTGGTTTTACTCGCTGCTTGCCATCTCCACCCTGATCTTCAACAAGGCGCCATACCGCAACGTGATTGTACTGGGCCACGTGCAGGACGAGAACGGCCAAAAGATGAGCAAGTCCAAAGGAAATGCCGTGGACCCATTCGACGCGCTGAACGATTTCGGCGCGGACGCCATCCGGTGGTATTTTTACACCAATTCCGCCCCATGGCTGCCCAACCGGTTTCACGCCAAGGCGGTGACCGAAGGCCAGCGCAAATTTTTGGGTACCCTGTGGAACACCTACGCCTTCTTTGTGCTGTATGCGAACATCGACCAGTTCGACCCCACCCAATACACCCTAAACTACGGCCGCCTGCCGGTGATGGACCGGTGGGTTCTGTCCCGTCTTAACTCCATGGTGCAAACGGTGGACGACAGCCTTGCGCAGTATAAAATTCCCGAGGCGGCCCGCGCTCTGCAGGATTTTGTGGACGACCTGAGCAACTGGTACGTGCGCACCAACCGGGAACGGTTCTGGGCCAAGGGGATGGAGGAGGACAAGATCGACGCCTTCCTGACCCTGTATACCGCCCTGGTGACCACGGCCAAGGCTGCGGCGCCGATGATCCCGTTTATGGCGGAGGATATTTACCGCAATCTGGTGGGATCGCTGGACCAATCCGCGCCCATCAGCGTACACCTGTGCGCTTTCCCAACGGTGCGCAAGGAATGGATTGACCCGGAGCTGGAAAAGAACATGGCGCAGGTGCTACAGGTTGTCACATTGGGCCGCGCGGCCCGCAACGCCGCCAGTTTAAAAAACCGGCAGCCTTTGTCCCGCATGTATGTCAAGACCGCCCAGCCGCTGGACGGCTTCTTCCGCAGGATTGTGGAGGAAGAGTTAAACGTGAAGGAAGTCTGCTTTACAAGCGACGACAGCGGGTTTACCACCTATCGGTTTAAACCGCAGCTTCGTACTTTAGGGCCGCGTTACGGAAAGCAGCTGGGCGAAATTAGCAAAGCGCTGGCCGGCCTGGGAAGCGGCGCCAAACGCGAGCTGGACCAAAACGGCACGCTGGCCTTGGCTCTTTCCGGCGGGGAAATCCGGCTGACCGCCGAGGATCTGCTGATCGAGACCGCCCAGAAGGAGGGCTTTGCCACAGCCGAGGACAACGGCGTGGCGGTGGCGCTTTGCACCGCCTTGACCAGCGAATTGGTGGAGGAAGGCCTTGTCCGCGAAATGGTCAGCAAAATCCAGACCATGCGCAAGGAAGCGGGCTTTGAGGTAACCGACCACATCACGGTATATGTGTCCGGCAACGAAAAGATCGAAGATGTGGCGCGGCGCAACGAGCAGAGCCTGTGCGGCGACGTGCTGGCTGACCAGCTGGAAACCGGCACAACCGGCGGGTTCCAGAGGGAATGGGATTTAAACGGCGAAACCGCAACCCTTGGGGTGGAAAAGCGGTAAGGGCTGAACGGCCAGCAAGGGCCGGGGGAAGTTCCCCCGGCCCTTGCTTGATTTACAAATTGTTTTATTTATATTTTTTATACTATTCGTATGTAAGGCAGAGGCAAAACAGCTTTAAATGACAAGACTGCCTGGGTAAACGAAAAAAACAATTTTAGCAGGCTTCCGTCCGGCTTTGGCGCAAAAATAGAATCAGGCGGTTTCGCGCGTCCTCTTGCGTACTTTGGGGCTGTTCCCCCGTCAAATAGCACAGCGTATCGTTCCAGTCGCGGAGCGTGGCTGTGCAGGCCGGTATCGCCTCCACGATGCGGGACAGCCGCGCCTGCTCCCAATCGGACAAAAAACGCAGGTCGGACAGGTTGACGCATGCCATCCGTACCGCCAAAATATCCAGCAAGGATAATTCCATGTTCACGGGGTCATCACCTCCTTGTACCGTCAGTCTGCTCCAGCATTTCTTGGAGCAGATGCAGCAGTTCCAGAGCGCTGCGGAAGCAGACCACATTGCCGCCGTTTAGCAGCCGAGCTTTGCCCTGCATGCTGGCATGCTGGCGGCAGTAAACACGAACGGCAACCGTGCAAAGCCGCCCGCGCGTTTGCGCCAGCCCATCTGGGGGATGGTAGGGCGTCATGCGGGCCATGGAGGCGGCTGAATCCGGCTTTTCTTTAGAATACCGCTGCCTTTTCCCGCACAGGGACAGGTTCGGCCTTTCGTACCACGCTTGGGGATGTTTGGCTTCGTCCATGACGGACTCCATCGCAAACAGGAGTTGGTCCAACCCCCGAAACAACCGGGGGTTCTTAAAATAGAACGCCCAAAGCGCCCCGCAGGCCACGCCGCCTTCCCAGCCGGAGAAGCAGACCAGCATGGTAGAGGTATATTCCGGCCATCGCCCGCCGTCCCGCGGTATCTCGTCATCCATAATGCAAAGAGATTGCGATTTCATACGCTCCCTCCTCTCCCCATATGGACAAAATCAACATTTTGCATACGGAAAGCGGCCTTGACAGTCTGTCTAATACATAATGATATAAAAATTATATCATCGTTTTTACAAAAAAACAAGATTATTTCCAATTTTGGACACAAAAAACAAGCCGTGGAAAGTTGATTTTTTACGGCTTGGTTTTGCATACTCTTTTGCCTCCTGTTTTTGGAAAAAGGGTATGCTTTTTTGCGTTTACGGCACCGGCGCCAAATAACCGGGCGGCGGTACTGTATGCAAAATGTTGATTTGGTCCTATAACACAAGTCCCAGGCGGTCCAGCTGGCGGGCATGTTCTGTACCGGAAGTCGCAAGGTAAATGCGGGTCGTCTCGATGGAAGAGTGGCCCAGCACATCGGCCAGCCGCGTAATATCCCGGTAGGCCCGGTAAAAAGCCGTGGCGAACAGATGGCGCAGGTTATGGGGGAAAACTTTGCTGGCCTCCACGCCGGCGTATTGGCACAGCCGTTTCATCGACGCCCATATTTGCCGGCGGCTCATGCTGTTTTCGTTTTTGGTGAGAAATATCTCGCCAGAAACGATTTTTTGTTTTTTGGCGTATTTTAGCAGTTTCCGGGCCAACTTGGCCGGAATTAACACCGTACGGATTTTTCCTTTCATAGAAATTTCGGACCTGCCGTGCTGTACGGCTTCAACGGTAATATATTTCACCTCGCTTACCCGGACCCCTGTGGCACCTATCGTCTCGATAAGCAAGGCCAGCCGCTCCTGTCCCCGCTCGCGTGCCGTGGCGATCAGGCGCTCATAGTCGCCTCGGGTCAGCTCCCGGTCGGAATTGCGGAACAGGCGCCGCTGGATCTTCAGGTACTTTACCCGGCAATCCGCCCAGCCCTGCAAATCGAAAAAGCAGTGGGCGGAAGCCAGCATGGCGTTAACCGTTGACGGCGCGTAGCCCGCGGCATGCAGATGCTCTTTCCAGCCCGTTACAAGCTCCTTGGTTACCTTCCGCCCGGCCAGCCAGCCAGCGAAGGAGGAAACGTCCCGCATATACTTCTCTATCGTGCCGGGGCTGCGCTCCTCGTGAACCAGGTACAGGCGGAACCGCGTCATCTGTTCCAGCGTTATTTTGCGATCATTCATTGGGAAACCCTCCATTTACAACGTAATAGCTTTATTTTACCTTGCAAAGTGAGCGCTATACTGACGCGGAAACGCTAAAAGCCGCCCTGCCGGCAAAATGCTGGCAGGGCGGCTTTTATAAAACAAGTTACGCTTTACGAATACGCATGGCCATATATTCCCGGGCGGGCATGTCGATTTGGAACCGGCCGGAATGGATTCCCATATCCTCCACAACCATATTCCAGGTATCGATCAATTCCACATGGTACCGGGTATTGTCGTCAAAATAGAATCGTTTGTACCGGGGCTGCTGCAAGCCGTAATAATACAACAGGTAGGAACGGTCCCATGTTCCCTCCACCGTAGCGGCAAACCGGTCTTCCGGGCAGGGCATTAAGCCGGGACCGGGAATTTCGCTGAGCATTTGATGCAAAAACCGCAGGCGGGCAGGGGATTCGCCGTGGAGTTCGCCGCCGTGGGACCACCAAAGAATGCTGTCCGGATCCGCAAAAGTTTCGCCATGCCCGGCGTAACCGCCCCGGATGGTGACGGTCCAGAACCGGTAGACAAGCTCCCTTGCGCTGATATTGCCCCAGGCGTGTTCGATGTCCCCCTCGTAGCACATTTCGTCCACCACCACCGGTTTATGGTACCGTTGGCGCCACGCGCCCGTGTTGGTGACCGGCTCGACGTTCTCCATGCGCTGGATTGAACAATGGGTGACCCACGGCCGGGAATAATCGTAAAAATGGCGGCAGTTATGGATGCTGCGCAGATGGCGGTAGGGATCTTTTTCGCACAGGATGGCCGCGTACCGCTCCCAATCGGCCAGCGTTTTGGCGGGCATCAGGTCGTACTCGTTGGCAAGGGACCACCAAACGTTCCGGTAGGCGGCAAGCCTTGCCACCAGGTAGTTCCAGTACAGGTCGTCCTCCTCCGGCTTCATGATGGAGAAGCCCCACCGGTCATAGGGGTGCATCACAATAATATCCGCCTCGATACCACGGTCCATCAAATCCTGCACCCGCTGCTCCAGCAGCTGGAAGTGAGCGGGGTTGAACCGGGTAAAGTCCCAGTGATTGCCCGGGTTATCCGGCTTATAGGTGGAGAAGTTTTCCTTGTTCATGCCGGTATTGTCGCAGGGCGTACCCTCGTAGGGGAAGGTGATGGGATCGCGGAAATTGTAATCGTAATGCTTGGGGAAAACACAGAACCGAATTTTGTTGAAGGTGCCCTCCAGGTTGCGCAGGGTCTGCTGCTGGCGCTGCAGCGGCTGGTGCATAAAAGCGTAGCAGGTGGTTCCCACCGAATAGTAGGGGGTGGCGTCCTCGTAAGCCAGGTGGTACACGTGGCTTACCCGTACCGGGCCGTGATTGTTGCCGGTGGCGGGCGTTACATCAAACGATCCCTCGGCGGCTTCGCCGCAAAAGCTTCCTTCTACCTTGAACCGGTACGCACCGGTAAACGAGGGCATGAACCGCACCCTATACACGCCCTGTCCGTCGTAAAAGCCGTCCGCTACGACCGTTTCCTGCGCGCCGGTAAAGGTGCCGCGGATGGTGTAGTCGGTAAACGGATTGCCGTCGCTGCGGCCGGGAAGGGCCACTTCGAAAACGCCCCACCGTTCCACCTGGTTGGGATAAGTGATTGTCATAAAGAAATCAACCTCCTGCCTGTTGTCAATTAAAACCGGGACACGCCCTGTCTCGAGGTTATTGTAGCATAGCAAAACCAAAAAGGGTACTATTTTTTTCCACCGCAAAATAAAGAAAATAGGCGTGCCTTTCGCCGCCTTGAGACGGTTCAAGACAGCGCATAAAACAGCCGCTGCCTCCGCCGGGCTCCGGAACCCTGCGGAACAGCCGCCGGGCATAAAACGGTCTGAAAATAAGACTGATTTTTTACCGCCGGGCCTGTCATATCGCCGGGCGCCACCCGCATACTATTGTACGGATGATTGCGGGTCGGCAGACGGGCGCAACCGAGGATTTTCAATTCTCCCGTTGGAAAAGAACAGAAAGGCGTGAGTAAAATGACAGAATTCAGACCGGAGGGCCGGCTTATCGACACACCGGAAAATCAGGCCGCCCTGCGGACGCCCGCCGCTTTGGCGGACGCGTTCCGGGAAAAACGCATGCTGGAGGCGCGCGCGGTGATCTGCGACAGCAGCCACAACCTGATTGTGGATTTGGGCTGCATGAAGGGGATCATCCCCAGGGAGGAGGGCGCGCTGGGGATTGCGGAAGGAACGGTCAAGGATATCGCGGTAATTTCCCGGGTCAACAAGCCCGTTTGCTTTTACATAACCGGCTTTACCACCCTGAATGGGCGGCCGGCCGCTTCGCTGTCCCGCCGGGCGGCCCAGCAGGCCTGCCGGGACCGGTACTTGTCCCTGCTTTTGCCAGGGGATGTGATTGACGCGCGCGTTACCCATTTGGAACCCTTCGGCGCGTTTGCGGACATCGGCTGCGGCGTGCCGTCGCTGATCCCGATCGACGCCATTTCTATTTCCCGTATCGACCATCCCAGGGAACGGTTTTACCCTGGCATGGACATCCGCGCGGTCGTCAAAGCCATCGATGAAAACGGCCGCATCTGCTTAAGCCACAAGGAATTACTGGGTACCTGGGAGGAAAACGCCGCCCAATTTACCGCCGGGGAGACGGTGGCGGGCATTGTGCGCTCGGTGGAGGATTACGGCATTTTCGTGGAATTGATGCCCAACCTGGCCGGCCTGGCAGAACCCCGGGAAG
>CABQAC010000071.1 GCA_902462035.1 uncultured Eubacteriales bacterium | reverse complement strand
CCAGCCGACGCAGCCCGGCACTAGCCAAGACCAGCGCGCCGAATTCCCCGCGGTCCAGCTTTTCAAGCCTTGTTATCACATTGCCACGCACCGGTTCCACCCGGCATCCCGGGTACAGCTTTTGCAGCTGGATCCGCCGGCGGGCGCTGGAGCATCCGATGGGCTTTTCGAAGGAAAGGCAATCGGAACCAGCCGGAAAAACCAGCGCGTCGCGGGGATCTTCCCGCTGGGAAACCCCAACAATGGGCAGCCTATCGTCCTGTTCCATGGGCAGATCCTTCATGCTGTGGACGGTCAAATCCGCTGCGCCGGACAACAGGGCCGCGTCCAACTCCTTGACAAACAGCCCTTTCCCGCCCACTTGGTCCAGTGTACGGTCCAAAATGCGGTCGCCGGTCGTTTTCATCGTAACCAGTTCCAATTCAATTTCAGGGTGCGCGCGCCGGATCGCATTCATGATCAATTGGGTCTGAGCCACCGCCAACCGGCTTTCCCGGCTGCCAACTTTTAGTTTCATTGCCGTAACGCCTCCCTTATGGTTTTAGCCGCCCGGGCCACTGTCTGGTGGGATTCGCCATCTCCGCCGATACCGGCAACCACCGTATCCTGCTCGGCAATCGCCGGAAAATAAAATGTGCATTCCGCACGGCAATCGGCCACACTGACCAAAATTTCCTTTTCCCGCGCTAACGCCCCAACCAATGCGTTTACCCGCCGGTCGTTGGTCGCCGCCACAACCAGGGCCACACCATCCAAATCCGAAGGGTCAAAACGCTTTTGGGCCCATTGGAGCGCACCTTCCCGCCATAAGGCTAAAACAGCGTCGTCAACAGCGGGGGAAACGACCCTGACCTGCCAGCAAAACCGGCAAAGCGTCGCGGCCCGGCGGGCGCCAACCGTTCCCCCTCCCACTACTAAGGCTGTTTTGCCCTGGGTGGGCAGGAACAACGGAAAATGAGTATGCCGCTGGGGCGGGGGAACCAGACGGACCCCAAACCACCGCTCCAGTTCCCGCAGCATCTGCAGAAAAGATAACCCTTGTTCCGCGGGCCGCTCTACCACCACCAGCTGCGCGCCGGCCTCCTGGGCGGCGCGGCACTTTTCCAAAAAGCCGCCTGCCGGACCGGAATTTTTGGTCAGCAAATACCGGCAATCATATTGACGCAGCATCGCCAGGTTCATTTCGTAAGAGAAGGGGCCCTGCATACAGATTAAGTTCTTGCTGGGAAACCCCATCGCGCGGCACGCGTCCAATGCGCTTGCCAAAGGCAGTATCCGAGGAAAAACCCGGCGCGCATAGTCCGGTATTTGGGCAAGAGCGGCAAGCTCCTTGCTTCCAACTGTGGAAAGGATATTCCCTTTACATCCAGATAAGTAATGAACCGCTTGGGATATGTCCGCACAAAAAACGCTGCAGGCGGGCATATTTTTCGTGTCCTCCTTCCGCAGCAGCCGCAAATAAGGAACTCCCGCCGCCGCGCATGCGCCCTGTATGTTTTTGGTCACTTCCACCGCATAGGGATGGGTGGCATCCACTACCACATCATAGGGGCAGCGGTGCAATAAATTTTCCATCTCCGGCTGCGCCAAACGCCCCGTCAAGATCCGCCCGTGGCGGCAGGCCGGCGCGGCAAGTTCCTTGCCATACTCGGTGGCCACCGACAGATCCGTGGCAATCCCGGCCGCGTCCAGCGTCTCGAACAACGCTCTGCCTTCGGTTGTTCCCGCAAAAAGCAGTATGGTATGGCCTTCCATCCGGGAGTACCTCCTCTTCTTAACCCTCGGTTTGTTCGGCTCGGTACCCGCGGGGGGTTACCAGCCGGCCGCCCACCGCTTTGGTCTGGCTGTTACCGATATACACCGTTGTAAACATATCCGCCGGGAACGCCGCTAGTTCCCGCAGGGAGCAGACGCCATACGCCTCCCCATCCCGGCCAATGCTGCGAACCCAGCCGCACGGGGTATCTTCCCGGCGAAAGGTACTGATTATCCCGCAAGCCTTCCTTAAATAATCCGCCCGTTTTTTACTGGCGGGGTTGTAAAGGCAAATTACAAAATCAGCTTCCGCAGCCAGCCGCAGCCGCTTTTCAATCTTTTCCCAGGGGGTCAGCAGGTCGCTTAAGCTGATTACGGCAAAGTCATGAATCAAGGGTGCGCCCAGCACCGCAGCGCCGGAACACGCAGCGGTAATTCCCGGGATAACTTCGACTTCCACTTCGGGGGCAAAACGCTGGGCGATCTCCAACACAACGCCCGCCATACCATAAACGCCGGCGTCTCCGCTGCAGACCAAGGCGGTGGTTCTGCCCGCGGCAGCATGGTTCACGGCGATTTGGCAGCGCTCCACTTCCCGCCGCATGGGAGTCGATTCCACCTGTTTTCCGGCGGTTAACCAGGCCACCTGGGCCACATACAATTCGTAACCCACCACAACGTCGCTTTGGCGAATGGCTTCGATTGCCCGGGGGGTTATGGATTCTGGATTGCCGGGACCGAGTCCCACCACAAATAATTTATTCACGCTGTCTCCGACTCCTTGAAACGGCACCACCTTTGGAAGTCGCCGTCGTATTTTTGAAGGATGGGCTCAATTTGCCGGAGAAGGCGCTGACGGTCCTCCTGGATTTCTGCTCCGGCAAGGCTGTCCACATCGTAAAGGCATGTGCCTTTCATCTTTCCAATGGCGGGATCGATATCCCGCGGGACCGCCAAATCGACCATAACGGCCGGGCGGCGGGACAGTGCGGCAAAAGGCGCGGCTTCTACCGTAAAATGCGGGCTCAATGTGGCGCTGACCACCGCGCCAAAAGTATTCATTTGAGCATACCGTTCCCCGTAATCCAATGTTGTTACGCCGTCTACCGCCTCGGCCAATCCATGTTTATAATGGCGCAGCGTAATAGAGGTATCGAATCCCCTTTGAACCAATGTCTGCGCTACCAGCCTGCCGATCTCCCCATTGCCGATGACCATCACCCGACGCGGCGGAACCGGCTGACGCAAGAGGACCCTGGCCGTTTTATCCGCAACCGAGCCATCCGCGCGGGAAAAGGTCAAATCTGTTTTTATCTTTTTCGCCGCCGTGATCGCGGTACGGAACAGCACTTCGAGCACACTGTCCGCGGCATGATGGCCCCGCGCGTCTTCAATGGCATTTTTTACTTGGCTGATAATTTGATCTTCGCCCCATATTTGAGATTTTGCGCCGCAAGAGAGCAGCCCCAAATGATGAAAAACATCCCTTCCGCGCCGGACGCGATAAAACGCGCGAAACCCGGCAGGATCGATTTCCAGCGCCTTGCAGAGCAAATCGAAGGGGTCGCGTCCGTCGTCATCCCGGGTGGAGAGATACAGTTCGGTCCGGTTGCAGGTGGCAATCAGTACCGCGCCGCACACGCCTGGTTCTTGTTTAAGCGCCGCGTAAACATCGTGCAAACGCGACTTCGTCAAAGCAAAACGCTCCCGGATTTCAATGCCCGCCAAGGAATAGTCCATTCCCGCCATCGATAAATTCAAAACAACACCTCCACTCCCGCACGGCGGCGGCCATGGTCATCCCATCCCGCGCCTGCTTTTTGATCCTGAGCGAACCGCCCCCCATCACGGCGCTGCGTTCGCAAACATTATCAACACCAACCGTCTGTTCCACAAATGCGGACGCAGAAAACACGCCCTTTGCGCGCCGCAATTGCTCCGCCGAATAAGTCAAAAACGGCAGCCTGTTGGCGCGGCAAAACGCCAACAGGCACGCTTCGTCCGCTTTCCGGTCAATGGACGCCACAGCGCAAACTGCCTGGCCGGCTATGTTGTAGTGTCCCAGACAATCCCAGACAAAGGCCTCAAAAGAATCCGGCGCGGTATTCCGCCTGCACCCCGCGCCCACGGTAACGATACGAGGGACCGCGTGCAGCGTAGTGGGAAACGGTTCTTCGGCCCCGCTAAGGGAGACACAGACGCCCACAGGCGCCGGACCTAAAGTCATTCCAGGGGGCAAAGCTCCCTGTACCGGAAATTCGCTGTACAACCCCACCGGCTCCCCGCGCAGCAATGCGCCCGAAACCGCCTTGATCCGGGAGGTCTCCAACAGCGTGCAGCCAGCCTGCCCGCTCCAGACATCCACGGCAAACGCGCCGTTCACATCGGTGGCTGTGGTCAGCACCGCCTGTCCGCCGGTCAAAGCCGCCAATTCCTTTGCCAGCTGGTTGGCGCCCCCCAAATGCCCTGATAAGATCGGCACCGCGAACCGGCCCGATTCATCCAGCACAACGACCGCGGGATCCGACGCCTTAGAGCGGACCAGCGGCGCGATACACCGCACCGCGATACCGGCCGCGCCGATAAACACAAAGCCGTCCGCCTTGTTCCACCATTCCGCAACAAAGGCAGATGCCGACTGCCCGCCGGCGCGAGATATAAATTCCACGCCCGGCAATCGAAAAATGGACTGGCCAAGCAGCGCTCCCTTTGGTGTGAATGATAGCAGCCCCAGTCGCACGGCGTTTTTTCCTCCCTTATACCGATTCCCGGTACCCATGTGAAAAGGCCGGGTCGTACAGCTTGGAGCGAGAATCATTCCGCCCCAAAAAGCCCCCCACAAGGATCAACGCCGTTTTGGAAATCCCCGCTTCCCGCGCATCGCGCTCCATCTGTCCCACCGTGGTGCGGAGTACCTTTTCGTCCGGCCAGGTAGCTTTATAAACAACTGCTGCCGGCGTATCGGCCGAATATCCTCCGGCTTGCAGCCGTTCTGACAGTTTTCCCAGCATAGACGCGCTTAAAAAGACCACCATAGTCGCTCTGTGGGCAGCCAAGGCAGCGATATCCTCCCGCTCCGGCACAGGCGTACGGCCCGCCATCCGTGTTAAGATAACCGTCTGGCTGACATCCGGCAAGGTGAATTCCGCGGGAAGGACGGCGGCGGCCCCCAAAAAGGAACTGACCCCCGGAACAACCCGGTAACCGATACCCTGGTCGTCCAACAGATCCATCTGTTCCCGGATTGCGCCGAATAGGCATGGGTCCCCCGTATGCAGGCGTACGATCTTTTTTCCCTGCGCTTCGCCGCGCTGCATGACGGCGGCCACCTGTTCCAGCGTCATACCGGCGCTGTCAAAAATCTCGCATTCCGGGCGTGCATAGGATAGCAGTTCCGGATTGACCAGCGATCCTGCGTATATAATGATATCCGCTTGTTCCAGCTTTTCTTTTCCTCGCACCGTAATCAAATCGACCGCACCGGGGCCTGCTCCTACAAAATCAATCATGGGTTTCCTCCGTCTTTGGTTTTTTATCCCGCACCAGCACTACGCTGAAATAACTGGCATCCAGGCCCAGCGTATCCAGTGTCGGATGCAATTTTTCCCCCGCCATGCCGCATCGCTCTGCGGCCATAGCACACATGGCCGCTGGGTCGATTTGCGCTTTGACCTCTCCAATGCTTTTTCCCGCTTTCATCAGGACCTTTGTCCCCTCCATTCCCAGAGCCTGGGCGGTGTCCGCGTAAGAGGCCGGCACAATATGGAGCATTTCCCCTCCTTCGCACAACGGGACGTCTAACGCGGCGGCCGCCGCGCAAAAAGAAGGTACGCCAGGGATCATTCGAGTCTTAAATCCCATCTTTTTCAGCTGGGTATGCAAATACATGGGAGTGGCGTAAATAGCGGGATCTCCCAGTGTTAAAAAAGCAATGTCTTTTCCCGCGGAAAGGTACGAGGCCAGCAGCTCCACCGACGATTGCCGCGCCGCCCGTAATTTTTCCGGATTTCGGGTCATGGGCATTTCGCACAATAGAATTTCTTTGTTCTGCAGCCATTGCGCGGCAATGGACCGCGCGGCGTTTTCCGAGGCGCCGCTGTCCGGCAGCGCAATAACGGGGCAGCGCTGAATGGTTTCCACCGCCAACAGCGTCAGCAGCTTTGGATCGCCGGGGCCAACCCCCACACTGTAAAAGATTCCTGGTTCCAAGTTAGTTCCCCCATCCTTTTGCTAACATTTGCGCACCCGCTGTCTGCGCCGCGATCTGCCCGCCGGTTGCGAAAACGATCAATTCCACCTGGATCGCGCCCCGGGTCCTGGCCCGGATATGTTCCTGAATTTTTGCCAGGGCGGACCGCATGACCATCTTGGTCAGTCCTGCTTCTTCCAGTACGGCAAGCGCCGCATCGGTTGTAATGCAAGCCATGAGTTTTTTTACCGTTTGTGAATCGGCTCCCGCCATGGCCGCATGGGCGGACAATACCTCCATCCGGCAGTCCGCAACGGCAGAATGGGTATTCATCACCCCCGCCGCGACCTTAATCAGTTTGCCAATGTGCCCGACGATGAGCGCCTGCCGGAAACCGAGATAAACCAAATAATCCAGTGTCTCCCCCAGAAAATTCGAATACTTGACGCTGTCCTCCAGATCAAAGGAAAAGTGGCGAAGACAATAATCGCGCCCATAATTGCCCGGGGAAAGCAACACCCGCGTGGGGTTTTTGGCCTTCGCGCGGCGAAGCAGCACATGGATGGTTTCAACCAGCGCCCGCTCGCTCATCGGCTCGACAACGCCGGTGGTCCCCAAAATCGAAATTCCGCCCACGATACCCAGCCGGGGATTGAACGTTTTAAGGGCGATTTGTTCGCCGTTCTCTGCCACGATACAAACCTGCAGGTAGCCCGGCTCCCCATGGGCGCGGCAGACACGCTCCACATTTTCCCGTATCATACGCCGGGGCACCGGGTTGATGGCAGCCTGTCCGGGCGGCACTTGCAGCCCCGGTTCGGTAACCCTTCCCACGCCGTACCCGCCTTCGAGCAGAAATTGCGGCACGGGCGACCGGCGTACTTCCGCGCCAATCCGTATGCCGTCGGTAACATCGGGGTCATCTCCAGCGTGTTTCACCACATAGCAGGCCGCGCCGCCGTCCTGAAACGTACAGGAATCCACCGGAAGAGGCACTTCGGTCCCGCCGGGAAGCAAGACCTGCACAAATTCGGGCCGCCGGCCGGTCAGCAGAGCTTCGGCAGCGGCAGCCGCCGCAGCAGCCGCACAGGTCCCGGTGGTAAAACCACACCGGAGGGCTTTTCCGTTTTTGACTACCATATCGTCCATTACGGTAACCTTCTTCCCCGCCGGTTGTTCCAAAAGGACATAAAAAAAGCCGGCACTGCAACCGCGCCGGGCTTTGTTATCACAGAAAAAACGACGCGCCTGACGGCACGCTTCTCTCTTTCTTTATGATAACAATCTCCGTCCTCGCGGAAAAATCGTATCTACCGAATAAGGCAGGTCTTCTGGCTTCGCATCAACGCGGCGTTCCGCCTTCCCGGCAGATGCCAGTGGCGCATGGAACAACGCTCCGCTTATACAGCAACGGGATTGCGTGGGATTCACACCCAACTTCCCTTTTCATTTCCGCCGCGCAAAGGCTGCGGTGGAAAACCTTATTCTGTTTATCCATTATAGTGGAAGCGTTTCGCCGTGTCAAACGCTTTCTGCTGGTTTTGCTGTTTTATTCCACCAGAAACGACAAAAGCGGCGGCTGATAATTCCATGCCGCCGCTCATCTTTTATTGATAAGAATCCCGCAAAATCGAAAGGACCGCGTTGTCGTCGATCACGCAGGGATCCCCCTCGAACAAACCGCCCATGGTAATCCGGGCGTTCTGCGCGATATCGGGCAGTTCCTCCGCCATAACACCGTAATCCGACAGTTTCAGCGCCGCTACGCCGCAATCCTGCTGCAGCTTGACAAGGGCCGCCACAAAATCCATTGGGTCCCTGGCGTCCCCGCGGCCCAGCGCTTTGGCCATCTCCACCATGCGCGCGTCGCATGCGCCGGACCTGGCGATAAAGGTATAGTATGCCCGGCTGATGGCGATAAGACCCGCACCGTGGGGCAAATTGGGATGGAACGCGCTCATGGCGTGTTCGATGGAATGTTCCGAGGTGCAGCCAGAGGTAAATTCGACGATTCCCGCATAAGTGTTGGCCAGCGCCACGCTGCCGCGCACCGCAAGGTTGGAACCGTCCGCCACCGCCGCGGCCAGGTTTTCCCCTACCAAGGCGATGGATTTGAGGGCAAACAGGTCGCTGATTTCGTTGGCGGTATTGTTTAAGTACCCCTCGGTGCTGTGAAACAGAGCGTCAAATCCTTGGAAAGCCGTCAGCTGCGGAGGAACCGACGTCATCAGTTCCGGATCCACTACAGACAAAACCGGGAACGTCTTTTCATAGCCGAAACCGATTTTTTCCTGCCCATTGGTAATAACCGTCCATGGATCCGCTTCGGTTCCTGTGCCGGCGGTCGTGGTCACCGCCACAATAGGAAGCGGATTGTTGGGCACTGGAAGCGCTTTGCCGGTACCGCCGGAAATAAAATCCCAATAGTCCCCCTGGTTGGCGGCCATCACCGCAATGGCTTTGGCGGAGTCGATACTGCTGCCGCCGCCCAGGCCCACGACAAAATCACAGCCGTTTTCCTTTGCCAGCGCGGCCCCTTCCATGACGTGTTCCTTCACCGGGTTGGGGAGGATACGGTCGAATAGAACATGGGATACGCCAGCTTTGTCCAGTTGCTCTTGAAGCCGGGCCAAATACCCATATTTTTTGACCGAAGGCCCGGCTGTGGTGACGATCAGCGCTTTTTTGCCGGGCAACTGCTGTTGGTGCAGGCGGCTAAGCGTGCCAGGGCCAAACAAAAGCCTGGTTGGAAGAAAAAAATCAAAACCCATACATCCATCTCCTTATTATGCTTTTGTTCATTTTACTCCCTTTTCGCACGGGAATCTAGTTTTTTTCCGGCAAACACAAAAAAACAGCAAGCAATCCGAAGAATGCTTGCTGTTTTTGTTGGAGGCGCCACCCAGAATTGAACTGGGGATAAAGGTTTTGCAGACCTCTGCCTTACCGCTTGGCTATGGCGCCGAATAAAACGAAAGATAGGTTTCGCGCTTATAAGAAATTATAAGCGCGAATTCTACTTCCTGATGGAGCGGATGACGAGGCTCGAACTCGCTACCTCCACCTTGGCAAGGTGGCGC
>CABQAC010000070.1 GCA_902462035.1 uncultured Eubacteriales bacterium | reverse complement strand
CAGGCCGAATACGGTTTGCCGGTGGACGGCATCGTGGGACAGCAAACCTGGAACAAAATGCGGGAAATTTACGCCGGCATCGTCGCAGGGCTGCCCACTGGGTACCAGGGCGAAAGGGCAACGGTATACCCGGGTTACATACTGACCGAGGGCGCGGCCGGCCAGGACGTGACCGACCTGCAAACCTATCTGGCGCTGGTGGGCCGTACTTACGCCAACATCCCCGAAATTTCGGTGGACGGCATCTTTGGCCCGGCCACCGCCGAGGCGGTCCGGATTTTCCAGCGGGATTTTGGCATTACCCCAACCGGCGCGGTCGGCCCCGTGACCTGGAACGCCATCGCTCAGGAATACGACCAGATCCGGCTGGCCTCCAACGCGCCCGCGTAAGGGTTCGTTTGGCGGCCGGTACCGCCGCGCCCGCAAAGAAACACCCCGCGGCTTAAAACGCGGCACCCTCCTTTAAGGCCAAGGCGCGCCACAATGCTGCGGGACCTTGACACCAACCGGGCAGGGCGGCGCGCTACCGCAGGAGCGGTCAACAAAACAGGCCCGGTTTTAAAACCGGGCCTGTTTTGTTCTTATGTCTACCGCGCAGGCGGTTCTTGGCCGGCGGCCCGATACAGGGGAAGCGCCACAATCGCTTTAAACAAATCCCCATCCACCACCACCTGGAAGCGTCCGTCCATCAGGTGCAAAAAGCTGTCCACAATAGAAAGACCCAGCCCGCTCCCCTCGCCGGTACGGGAAGCATCTCCCCGCACAAACCGCTGGGTGATATCCCCGGCACTGAAGACCATTTCATAGTTCGAAAGGTTCTTAATGGTCACTGTCGCGCTGTCGCCGTCCGCCACGGCGTCCAGGTAAACCCGGGTACCGGGCATGGCGTATTTGACAACATTGCCCAGCAAGTTGGAAAACACACGCCAAAGCACCGTGCTGTCGGCAAAGACCCACAGTTTTTCTTCCGGCAGGGTTACACGGCTTTGCAGGTCCAATTCCGCAAACCGCGCTTCGTATTCCGCCAGCGCCTGGCGCAGCAGGTCGTTAAGGCACAGCCGCTCCGGGTTTACCGAGATACTGCCGCTTTCCGCTTTGGAAATTTCGAACAAATTCTCGATCAGCATGCGCAGCCGTTCGGATTTTTCCTGAAGCACCGCCACGTATTCGCTGGCCGGCCCTTCCGGCAATTCTTCTTTCGAGAGCAGATCCACATAACTGATGATAGAGGTCAGCGGCGTTTTCAGGTCGTGGGATACATTGGTGATCAGTTCCACCTTCATCCGGCGGGCGGCAAGTTCTTCCTCTACCGCGCCGCGCAGTCCGTCGGCAATATGGTTGACGCCGTCCGCCACCTTGTCGATATCCCGCCACTTGGTGGGCGGGATTTTTTCGTTCAGCGTACCGTTTTTAACAGTCTCTACTCCAGCGGCCAGTGCGGTAAACGCAGCGGAGAACCGGCTGGTCAGCCGGACTAGGATAAACCCGAAAAGCACAAAGCCGATGATCCCGCCGGCCCACGCGGCCACGGTACTATGAAATAGGGCGCCAAACAGAAACAGTAGGCCCAGAACCAACGCCGGTAATAAGAGTACCAGCAGGAAAACGCCAGCCGAAAGCCTGGCCGAAAGCTGGCGGGACCGCCAAAACAAGCGGCAGGTGGAGCAAAGCCACCGCCCCAGCGCGCGGAAGGGGCGCAGCAGCTGGTAAACCAGCGTGTGGCGCCACCAACCGCCGCTGCGCACCCGCTTGACCAGGGAGGTGATAAACCAAACCACCGCCCACCAAAAGCCCAGTAAGCACAAAACGGTCAACGCGTACTGGTACCAGGAGCGTATGCCCTGGGTGCGATACCCATACCCGTACCAGTAAAGAACGTAAAGGGAATTGTACTGAAGGATGCACGCGAACAACATGCCGGCTACCGGCAACAGCAAAAACTCCAAATAGGGTTTATCCTGCCAATGAAAGACGATCTCGCCTGCAACTTTTGTACCGCCTGCTACCGCAAAACAAACGATTCCGGCAACAAACAACACACACGCGCCAATCAGAGCAGCCAGCACCCAGTTGGCCTGCCGCTGGTCCTGCGCGGCGTTTTGATACGATGCGTCGACGGCTTGCCAATCGGCGCCCCGGTACAGCGAACCCTGCTGCCTATCCGGGATTTGGTAGGGATAGAGTTGGAAATAGTATTGATTGGCATCGAACGCGACGGAACCCGGCAAAGGTTTGGCGGCGGTGGTGGCAAAGACCAGGGCGCCGTCCAAGCTGTACGATTTTAGTTTTTCCATCCCCCGCTCATAACTGCGCTGGGCGTCTAAAATATACTGGGGCTTTTCCACGCTCAATTGGGTGTCGTAATTCCGGTTGACCCGGTCGATCGCTTCCAGATAGCCTGGGTCGTCGTCCGCCGCACCGCGGTACTCGTTTTTCACGTTTTCCAGGTCGTTCTGCCGCTGCGCGTTGAGCTGCGCCAAATGGTCGTTCCAACGGGGAAAATCTCCTTTTTGTATCGTATCCGGGTCGAGCCCCACGGTGGACCACAGTTCGTATAGCAAATAGCCATATTGGTTCCATTGATCCCGGACGGCAGGATGATTGATGAAGTATCCCTCCGGCGTATAATCCTCGACATTCCGCCCGACGTATTGGAGGTAGTCGTTCTTTTCCAGGCAGAACGTAGCCAACGCCACCGCGGCCAGGCTGCAAAAGACCGCCGCCAGGCGCAGCCAAAACCCTTTATGGAATTTTTTCGATTTTATAGCCAATGCCCCACACCACCTTTAAATATTTCGGCTCCCGCGGATTAATCTCGATTTTTTCTCGGATACGGCGGATATGCACCGCCACGGTGTTTTCGCCGTTGATGTTCGGTTCCTGCCAAACCCGTTCGTAGATTTCGTCAATCGAAAAGATTCGCCCCATGTTTTGCATCAACAGCCGCAAAATACGGAACTCGATGGCGGTCAGCGCCACCGGCTCCCCGTCCACCGTCAACTGCTTCATTTCCGGGTCAAGCGCCAGCGACCCCGTGGTCAGCACCCCTTCCCCCTGGGTCTGTACACCGCCAAAGCGGGTGTACCGCCGCAGTTGGGACTTTACCCGGGCGATCAGTTCCAGGGGGTTGAACGGCTTGGTAACGTAATCGTCCGCGCCCATATTCAAACCGAATATTTTGTCCGTGTCCTCTCCCTTGGCGGACAGAAAGATGATCGGCATTTTGTGTTCCCGCCGGATGGCGGCTGTGGCGGAAATACCGTCCAGACGCGGCATCATAATATCCATCAGCACCAGGTCGTAGCGGCTGTCCGCCAGCTTTTCCAGCGCCTGCCGGCCGTCAAAAGCCAGTTCGACCTCCATATCCTCTTGGGTCAGGTAAATTTGGATGGCGTGGGCGATCTCGCGGTCGTCGTCCACCACCAATATCCGGTGTCGCGCCAAGGGAACCCCTCCTTCGGCCGCTTTGGGCCTATCTTTATTTTATGGGAAGGCTTTTACGGAAAAGCGGCTGCAACTCTTACATTTTTCTTAAAAATCCGGTTTTAAAGGCCATTGTTAAAAAAGAGCGCACACCCGCGGGCGTACGCTCTTATGATTCGGATCAGCCGACAATTATTTTGCCCTCCGGCAGGATGGTACCACCGGACCGGCTGTTCCGGATGGAAAAGAATACGCCCATGGAAACCGGCCCGATCCGCCCGATAAACATCGTGATGATGACCGCAATTTTGGACAGGGGCGACAAGCACGGCGTAACGTTGGCGCTCAACCCCACTGTGCCGAAGGCGGATACGGCTTCGAACAGAGCGTTAAGCGGGGTAATGAAAGGGTTGGCGCTTTCGGCAAAAATAATGATCGTGGTGGTGAACATCACCAAAAGCAGCGCGGACAAGGTAATGGTCAGCGACCGGTAGACCACCGACTTATCCACCCGCCGCCGGAACAAGGTGGTGTCATCCTTGCCGTGAAACACGCTGAACACCGTGGCGATCAGCACCACGAAGGTGGTGGTTTTAATGCCGCCGCCGGTGGAGTTGGGCGCCGCGCCGATAAACATCAAAATAATGGTTACACACTGCGTCACCGGCTGCATCTGATCCATATTCACGCTGGCGAAGCCCGCGGTGCGGGCGGAAACCGACTGGAACAGCGCGGCGGATATCTTTTCCCACCAGTTCATATTTTGGAACAGATGGCCGTATTCCAGCGCAAAAATCACCAAGGTGCCCACCACCACCAAAATAGCGGTCATCATCAGCACCACTTTGGTGTGCAGCGTCATGTTATGGAAGGCCCGCTTTTCCCCTTGGATCCGGTGTTTGGTGTGGGTGTATAGCTCGCTGACCACCAAAAAGCCCAGGCCGCCCATAATAATCAGCACCGAGACGGTCAGGATGACAATGGGATCCGACGCGTAGGGGATCAAACTTCCGTTGGGCTGCATAAAACCCAAAACATCGAACCCAGCGTTGCAATAGGCGGAGACGGACACAAAGACGGAAATCCACACCCCATGCATGCCAAAAGAGGGGACGAACCGTATGGCGAGCAAGACGGCGCCGGTGGCCTCGCAAAGCAAGGTGACCAATAAAATCATCTTGATCATCCGGGGAATATCCATGACGTCGGCGCTGGTGTGTTCCTTGGCAATCTGCAAATCCCGCAGCCCCAGCTTGCCGCGCAGCAGCAGCGAAAAGCCGGTGGTAAAGGTAAGCAGCCCCAGGCCGCCCAATTGGATCAGGACCAAAATGACCAGCTGGCCGAATCCGGTCCATTGGGTAAAGGTGTCAAAGGGCGTAAGCCCTGTTACGCAGGTGGCGGAGGTAGAAACAAACAACGCGTCCAAAAATTGGACGCTGCCGCCCCGCGAGGAAATAGGCAGGCATAAAAGCAGGGTCCCGGCCACGATGATGACAAAAAAACTGACGGTGATCAGCCGTACGGGCATAATGTGTTTGATCTTTTTATGGGGCTTGATAGTCATGATGAGCCGCAATTCCTTTCTGTGCAGCGTTGGTACTGTTATCCTTGACGGAACAGGTGGTCTGCCGCACCGCTTCTTTTCAGCGCGTACAGCAGCGGAAGCCCCAGCCCGGCGCAGACGGCAAGTTCCCCCGCGGCCACCGTCAGCGCCGCCAGCCCGAATGCCGCGGGGGTGAACTGTGCGGGAACAATGGCGCCCGCCTCGTTCATCAGGGTGATCATAAGCCCCACGATCACGCCGTTGAGCACCACCGGCGGAACCGGCGCGAGCCACGGGACGCCGCGCCAAACAGCCCCCCGCGACCAGCGGGTGAGCAGGGCCGCCAGCAAAGTGGCCAGGGTACCGCTAAGCACATCGAGCATACCGAACGGGCTGCCCAGGTTTGCAAAAAAGCAGCCGATGGTCAGCCCCGGGATTGCGGCGGGCGTAAAAACAGGCAGGATGGCCAGCGCCTCCGACAAGCGGAACTGCACCGCGCCGTCCGCAATTCCCAGCAGCCGGGACGCGTAGGTTAAAACCAAATAAATGGCAGCGATCATAGCGCCTTCCACCAGGCGCCGCACGGTTTGATTTGGCATGACAATTCCTCCGTAGTTTTGTTTAAGGTCAGGATGTTGCGACTGACCGCAGGATAACGAAGTACAGAATACACCAACCGAACCGGAATTGCAAGACCGGACGGCATCCTTCGACGATTATTAAAACGGGGCCGGGGGCCAGCTCCGTTATCGTCCCAGCACCACCACACGGGTCACGCCGAACAGCTCCCGTGCGTAATAGGTTAAAAACAAATCCGTGCGGGTCGCACAGCTTTGGGAATAGGGGGTAAGCCCCATTTTTTTGGCGAACAACCTGGCCCGCAGCTGGTGAAAGCCGTCGGTGGCGATTACGACCGCATCCCCCAAACCGTTTTCCGCCATCAACGCTTTGGAAAACAGAAGGTTTTCCTCCGTGTTGGTGGAGGCGGCTTCCTCCAAAATCCGCTGTTCCGCCACCCCTTGTTCCACCAGCCACCGCTTCATCACCGACGCTTCGGCGGCTGATTCGTTGGTCCCCTGGCCGCCGGAAACGATGCAAACCGCCCCGGGGTTGTCGTTCAGGTACGACAGCGCCGCCCGCAGCCTGCTTTCCAGCATGGGGCTGGGGCGCTGCCCGTATACCTGGCAGCCCAGGACGAGCAGCGGCAGATCCCGCTGCTGCGGCCGGCTGTTTGCCGCGATCGCCATCCAGCCGCTCAGGAACGCCGCCCACGCAAGGCAAAGCGCCAAAAATCCGGTAACGGCGTTGCGGCAAATCCGAGAGGCTTTACGGCGGCCCAGGCGACGCCACATCCGGCAAACCAGCGGCCAGCACACGGCGCCAAAGCCCAGCAGCAGAAAAACGGCCGACGCGGCAAGGTTGCCGATATTTAAGATTCCCATGCTTAGGTAAGGAAATACCGCCCACCCCACGCCCCACAGGCTTAAAATAGCAAGAATGGACCGGACTGTCATTTCGACGGCGCGTTTTTTCATGCAGGCCTCCTTTGTGCCAACGGTTTTTGTGGTTCTGCCATTATCCTACCATAATGGCCAAAAAAAGCAACGGGGATTTCCCGGAACAAAAACGCCGGCAAAAAGGGAACCTAGCCCCGAATGGGAGCCAGATTCCCTTGGCGGTTCAGAAAAGCGCCCGCAAACAGACTCAGTCAAAGGGGCTTGTGGTGCAGCGCCGCTTCCTCGTCCGCAGCGCCAGGCTGGGGCAAAGGTTCGGGCGCGGCCTTTTTGTACTGTTCCAGCGCGGCGGCGGCCTTGTTGATGGGGATGATGGTACCGGCGCCGCCCACGCAGCCCCCGGGGCACGCCATCCCCTCGATCAAATACCCAGCCCGCTTGCCCGCTTTGGCAAGGGCCAACAGCTTCCGGCAGTCGGAAAGGCCTTCGGCCCGGTCGATTTTGACTTCCTTATCCGGATAATACCGGCGGATACACGATTCGATGGCGGAAGCCACGCCCCCCGCCACGCCGTAGCCGCGCCCGGCGGAAGTGGCGTCGCATAGCTCGTCGGTTTTCTCCAGTTCGGCAAACTGAACTTCCTTGGCAACGAACATGCCCATCAGTTCCTCGAAGGTGATGACAAAATCCACGTCGCTGCGCACCGTACGGCGGGAGGCCTCCAGTTTTTTGGCCGCGCAGGGGCCGATAAAGGCCACCTTGGCGTCCGGATGCAGCTTTTTGACATACCGCGCGGTGGATACCATGGGGGTCAGTTCGTTTGAAATATTGCTGATGACGTCCGGGAAGAACTTTTTGGCCAGCATGGACCAGGACGGACAGCAGGAGGTCAGCAAAAAAGGCAGCTTTTCCGGTACCGCCTCCACGTAATGGCGGGCTTCCGCCATCGCGCCCTTATCCGCGCCCAAAGCCACTTCGTACAAATCGTCAAAGCCCAGCGCCCGCAGCGCTTCCCGCAGCTTGTCCGGAGTGGCCAGGGGGCCGAACTGCCCCGCGAAAGCCGGCGCAACAATGGCGATAACCTTATTTCCCTCTTGCATGGCGCGGATCAGCTGAAAAATTTGGGATTTGTCCGCAATGGCGGCAAAGGGACAGTTGACCATGCACATACCGCAGGAAACGCACTTGTCGTAATCGATTTTGGCCCGGCCCAAATAATCGCTTTCAATGGCGCCCACCCCGCAGGCGGCGGCACAGGGCCGGTCCCGCCGTATAATGGCGTCGTAAGGGCAGGCTTCCTTGCAGCGGCCGCATTTGATGCACTTTTCTTGGTCGATGTGCGACTGCCCGTCCGCCATGGAAATAGCCTTGACCGGACAAACGCTTTCGCAGGGGTGGGCCAAACACCCCTGGCACGCCTCGGCGCTGACCACATAAGATTTTTCCGCGCAGGCGTTGCAGGCAAAGGGGATGACGTTGACCAAAGGCGGTTCGTAATATTTTTCCGGCACGGCGCTTTCCTCCACCCCCTTGGAGATGGGGGCGGAGTCCCCCGCGTCCCGCAGCGAAAGGCCCATGGCCAGCCGCAGCCGTTCGCCGATGATGGCGCGCTCGGTAAACACGCTTTCCCGGTAATGGGCGATCTCGCCCGGGATAATTTTATACGGAATGTCCTCGATGCGGCGGACATCCCCGCCCTCGTAGGCAAGGCGGGCGATCTCCGCGAACACCTGGCGCCGGATTTTGGTCACCGGCGTATAAAGTCCTCTCACTGTATTACTCCCCGTCCTTTTTGAAGCAGGAAATGATCTCGGCCATGATCGTCTGACTATCGGCGCTGTCGAACAGCACGCCGTCGATGGATACCCGGGGCGCGTGGACGCCGTGCTTGCTTTCCCCCAGGCATTTGACCGGCGTGACCGTCGCTTCCGACCCCTGGGGCAATTCAGCCAGCAGTTCTTCCGCCGATTGCATAATATCCATAGCGCCGTTCATCACGCATTCGGCGCAGGCACAAATCTCGATTTGCAAGGTTTTCATGGTCCATAATCTCCTTCGGTCTTTGTTGTGAAACCTCGTCCCGCAGAACGGGATTCCAGAATGGCAGGCGTTCAGAGGCCCCTTTGGGCGTTGTTATTCTTCCCGGCGAAGGGTCAAAAAAACCGCTTCCGCCGTATTGAAAAACCGGAAGACGATCGATTCTCCCAGCCCCCGGGACACATACAGCTTATAAGGCCCTTCCTTGAACAGGCCGGCGTCGTATTTGGGGAACAGGGACCGGGCGGGCGAGACAACGCCCCCCACAAACGGCAGTCGGATCATGCCGCCGTGGATATGGCCGGAAAGCGTCAGCGACGCGCCCCAGCCCGCGTAGGCATGAAAGGGAGCGGGGTCATGCGCCAGCAATACCACCGGCGCGTCGGTGGGGCAAGGTCCCAGCGCGCCGGCTATGTCGCGGATGGTTACGTCCTGCCGCAGCCGGGCGTACCGGATTTGTCGCTCGGGTTTGGGTTCCAGTTGCTGTACATAACCGTACAGGTACAGCCGGCTGCCGCCCCGGGACAGGGCGATGCCCCTGTTGTGCAGCACCACGCCGCCCGCTTCC
>CABQAC010000069.1 GCA_902462035.1 uncultured Eubacteriales bacterium | reverse complement strand
GGTTGCGCTCCGCTGCCGGACCGCCGTTCTGCGGTACGGATTATGATTAAAACGCCGGATAACCGCGTGGTTTTCCCCTTTCATGCGGATATGGGGGACTTCTCCTCCATATCCGCCCATCTATATAAACATGGCCTGCTTGGGACAGGCGCATGATTGCAAAGGGGAACCGGGCTGTTCTTTTGGTCCGGCCCAGCGCTGGTTATGCCTTATCTTATGACGGTCGGGGTCGTTTTGCGACTGGGGGAATGTCCCGCCTCCCTTGGGGTTGGGGCCAAAAACCGGCCAATGACCGTAAAAAGGGGTACAAAAAGCGCCCTTTGGGAAAGGGCGCTTAAAAAAATATTTTGTTGGCGGTTAGGCAAGCATGTTTGCCAAGGCGGCAAACACCGGCATGGTGGCGATGGAAAGAATGGTGCAAAGGGTGACGAGCTGCGACCCGCGGACCGGGTCCCGATGAAACCGGGTGCAGAACAAGGTGGTGACGCCGGCGGTGGGCGCGCTGGCCAGCACAACACAGGATATATACACCAGCCGGTCCAGGTGCAAAGGGTAAAGCGCCAAAAGGACCACGGTGGGAATCAGCAACAGCTTTACCGCGCTGGACACATACAGTTCCCGCTGTGTAAAGGTGCGCTTCAGATCGGCAGAAGCCATGCACGAACCGATCACAACCATCGCCAGGGGAGTGTTCAGCGCCCCGACCGAATGGACGGCCGACCCCAAAAATTGCGGCAGGCGGATGGAAAGCAAAAACAACGGCAGTGCGGCCACCAGGCCCACGGTACCGGGGTTGATCAATGCTTTTTTTACCGACATAGCTTTCTTGCCGCCCATCATGGCGGCGCCATGGGTCCAAACCATCACGTTAAAGACCACGACCGAAATGGCGGCGTAAATGACCGCTTCGCTGCCCAGAACCGCCTGAACCAGGGGAAGCCCCATATACCCCGTATTGTTGTAATACATGCCGAACCGCAGGGGAATGCGGGTATCCTCCGGCTGTTTGCGGAAAAACAAGGGCGTGATTGCAATGCCGACCAAGTACATGCAGACCATGGCGGCGGCGCAGATGCCGATGTTTTGAAGCAACGCCGGATTGACGTCGGTTTGCAGGGTATCCACAATGATGCAGGGCGTTACGATGTTTAGCAGCAAGTACGACATTTGAGAAACGCCGCCCTCGGTAAAGACCTTTTTTTTGGTCAGCACAAACCCGATGCCCATCAGCAAAAACAGCGAGAGCACCTGTGTCGCCACGACCAGCGCGTTTTCTAACATTCAACCCCATCCCTCTAGTTATTCTTCGCCTTTTCCGGAATCGTTTTTCTTTTTGCTTTCGTCCACCATAACTTTGATGAGGAACAGAATCATCAGAAAAACCGCGCCGCGGGCCACCCACACATACCAGCCGGTATTGAGCAGGCCGTTAAGCAGCTTGTTGGCCAAAAACCATCCGCCCATCAAAACCAAAAAAATGCCCACGGGCAAAAATACTTTATTTTCCTTCAGCATCCGGATCAAGACGACCAGCCCGGCCAAGACACAAGCCGCGGCCAGCAAATATTCGTACATCGGTGTCTCCTTTCCGCGCCGAAACGCTAAAAAACGGGACGAAGAGCCTTCGTCCCGTATGGGTTACTCTTTTCCAGCTGCCTTTTCCTGTTCCTTTTTTGCTTTTCTGGCCTGATAGCGGCGCTTAACCGCCCGAAACAGATCCGAAATTTTCGGATCCGGCACCGGGGCGTCCGGCCCGCTGTCCTTCCGGGAACGGAACAGCACGCAGCAGCAATAGAACAGGTAGACCGCCACCACCGCCAGCAGGATGTAGTGAACGTACAGCGACCAAATGGCCGTGTAAGACCAAATCAGCGCCAGCAGCCCGGCCAGCAGGGTCCATACGGCCTCCATCAAAAAGTAATAAGTCAAGGGCCGGGACAACGGGATGGTCCGCAACTGTTCCGTACGCAAAATGGCCGCCACGGCAAAAAAGAACAGCGACGAAATAATGGATATGGACACCGTACCCCCCCTTTTTGGCCTCAAATCTTCTTTAAGTATACCGGCGCCGGCCCGTTTCGTCAATACCCGGCTGCCCGGCGGCAGAACGTTCCAACCGTTCCTTCAGCGCGGCCAGCCGGAAACGGTTATACCGCTGAATGGGCCAAAAGGGCAGATGGAGCGCCAGGACTGCCAGCACGATAACCAGGCGGGAAGGATACAAGAGGGATATGGCGCCGAGCGGCAGGACCAGCAGCAGGCAGCCCGTGTGGTACCATTCGGACCGGCAGGTTTCCAAAATAAAAGCGTCTAAATACGCGGGGGAGGGGGCGGCCAAACGTTCTTTGGAAAAACCGCCCTTTCCCACGTGCTGGGGCAGCCGGTCCTTCCATTGGTTGATTCGCAGCCGCTTCTGATACCATTTTCCGTTTTGCTCAAAGCCCAGGGGCTGGTACCGGCGCTTTCGTGGGTCGAAGGCGCGCGGCGGCAGGTAAACGCACAGCAAAAAAACGCCGAGATGGTATACTGCGCAAAGGGCCGCGCTGGCCAAAAAACGGTCCCATTCCCAAGTGTGCACGTCCCGTTCCTCCTTTTTGCTCGACTTTTTCTATGATACACCAACCGCGAAGTTTTGAAAAGAGGAAAGAAAAGGGGGGATACGGCAACTGCCGTATCCCCCTGACTGAAATAGCGCTAACCTAAGATATAGACGCGCATCTGACGGCCTCCGAACCAGTAACACTCGTTGATGGAATTGTAATACAAATCCACAAGCACCTGGCCGCGTACCAAGCCGCCGCCGGTATCCCCGGCCACGGCGTAGCCGTAAACAGTTCGCCCGTCGGCCGAGCAGATATACATCTTTGTTCCGTAAGGAATCTTTTTGGGATCCACCGCAACCACGCCGTACTGCGCCAGCCGCCCGGTAGAGGTTTTGGCGCCCGCAGGGGCATAGTAAGAAGTAGCCTTGCCCTGCATCATTTTTACATAAGAGACTTCGTTGCCTTCGTGGTCGATCAGGATATCCCCCTTGACAGTGGCGCGCCACGAGGCGGAAGCCGGAACAACGGGGACGATTTTTCCGTTATTGGTCTGTACCGTGGCGTTGCTTTTCGGCACGGAGGATATGGTAAAGGAAACGGTCTTCGTTCCTTCCACAACGATCCGGTTGACCGGCTGTTTGGTGACCGTATCGCTGATGATAATGGACTCCGCCACTTGCCCGTTGACCAATTTTTCGCGGGTCACAATGGTCCGCTCACCCTCCGCGCCGGCCTGGCTGACAACCTCTTTGCCCTTGGCGTACAGGTTGGACTGGCGGCGTTCCTCGGTAAAAGGCAGCGCCTCGGTCGTGGTCACATCCCGGTATTCCACCCGGTCAAGAGAAATCTCCATTCCCTGGGACAGTTCGCTTTCCAGGCTCAGGTTGCAGATGTCGTCGTCGTCCAACATCACGCCCGCCCGGCGCAGCGCGTCGGAAACGGTGCCGTCGGTGACGGTCAGGCTGGTTTCGATTCCGTCGGCACAAACGGTCACGTCAAAGGCCCGCTTGATCTGTAGGGCATAATCGCCGGCGGGGGCGGTGGTGCGGACCACTTCGTCCTCGGCGGAAAGAGCGACGCCTGCCTGCTCCAGAATTTGCGCCGGGTCGTCTTTCATGGTCAGCACGGTTAAGCTGCTCGTTCCATCCAGGATAGTAACCCGTTTGGTCTGCATCGCCACCGTGATAATGGAAAGGGCGCACACGGCGGAAAGCATCAGGGCGACAAAGCCGCGGCTTTTTAAAAAGACGAACAGCTTTGTCTTTGCGCTTTGTATCGTGAACATAAATACTCCTCGTCATTCATAAATTTGGTTTCTCCCCACGAAGAAAACCAGTGTTATGAATATTTTTGCCTGCGATGGAGTTATTATATTCACGAGGTTATTCATTGTCAACACAAAGCAAAAGCAGCGAACTAGGCAAAATGCACAATTATTAGCCGACTTGCAGTAGATGAAAAAACGAGTTTACCCCAATATATGCGAAGATTCGACGTGTTAAATACAATGAACAGGCTGCCGGTTTTGTGCATGTTGTTAGAAAGTCTTTGGTTACAAGACTGTAACATATATAAAAATGTGAATAAATATACAGTTTCTAAGGAAAATCCTCCCGTCGTGTTCTTCTAAAGCCTCCCCGAACCCGCTGAAACCCTTGCCCAGCCTGGTTTTTTCGCAATTCGGCGCTCTTTTGCATAATGGGGCAGGATATACAGGAATCGACGGGATCTTTTTACACGAACCGGAGAAAAAAACGGATAAACCATCGGCAATGCTAGTTTTCCAATTCGGAAATCTTTTGATACAATTCGGTTATCCGGTCTTGGGCTTGCTTTTTCTGCCGGGCACCCTCTCCCCATAACTTGCGTTTGTTCTTCTCAATCAACGCTTCCTGTTCCCGGATCATGGCACGCAGCCTTTCTCCCTCCGCCTTGTTTTTTAGCCGGTCCGTTCTTTTTTTATCGATCAACGCCAAAATTTTTTCGGTATACTGGTTTTGGGTTTCTTCCATGGATGAAAACCCGCGATACTCCGCTTGTAAAAAGGAATCGAGAAAGGGCTTCCCGCAAAGCTCGACCAGGCAATTGTAGGTTTGGATGTTGATGATATTGTTTACATAGTCTTGTACAAACGATTTTTGGATGGGTTTATCATCTACGTGGTATCTTTGATATAGTTTATCAATCGAATTTTTACTGATCGATTGGTGTTCCAATTTGTATAATGCCTCGCATAATGCTGATAGGCGGTCTTTAAAAAGGAATTGATAAATTTCGGTGGTGCTTTTGTGTGTCAGCGTAGCGTAAAAACCCATTTTTTGGTGGACCGCCTCTTTATCACAGGCAGACAAATTTTTGCAATCCTGCGTTAAATTGGATAAGATGGCCTCTGCTAAAAGTTCCGGCACGTGGATGCCGATTGCGAACTGAACGACTTGTTCATCCAACAGTTTTTGTGTACAAATGGTTTCATAGACGGTCTGGTCATATGGACAGACCTCTAATGCTTTGCGGCAAATCCCCTTCTTGTCGGGAGTCAAATTGATGTTATTCAGAATTCCCTGACTTTTTTCTTCGTCTATATAATTTTTGATATGAGATGGGAATTTGCCAGCCAGAATTAAATCATCAACGATTTGTGTGAATAAGCATTTGGCAATATAACCGATGAGAATACACGCGCTTTGAATAAAGGTTTGGTTGGACTCATCCCATTTAAGGACAAAAGCGGACAGGTTCTCTCTGTAAATTCGGTCTGCTGCCGTGGCAATTGTCTTCTCTGCTTTATTGGCTTGATGGGTAGCAGCAATTTGGTTGGTAATGCTGTGTGCGATCAACTGACTAATACTGTTGGTGACGACGCCGTATCCAACCCCGTTTACCTGCTGATAAGCATCCTCTGAAAATTCTAAGACCTGCTGATTTGCTTTTGCTTGGTAAAGCTCGTAAAGGTCTTTTTTTACCTTCCAGCAGGTGTCGGTTAGCTCTTCCAGCTTTTTAATTCCGTCATTTTGCGAAAGATAATCGGACAATGTTTTATCGTAAATTCCCATAGAAATGAGTTTTTGCAAAAACAGTTGTATTGTGTCAGAGAAATCGTTTATCAAGACATCTTTTGTTTTCGTCAGAAAATCCTGATCTTGATCTTGATTAAACTCAAACATGGAATCCCCGGTATAAAAATGAGCGAAATGATCGAAAATTTGGGACTCCTGCTGATTCATCGCTTCCTTTAATGGAATAAGCTCGAGTAATTCTGCTGGAACGCAGATTTGTCCGTCCAATAATGAAAATTGCATTTCATTTTGTGACATAAAGGAAAACCTCCATTTTTGTAATATCAATATTATAATTTAACAATATTTTGATGTCAATATGTAAAACGGTTAAATGATAGCCTTATATTTTATTTAGAGTGGTTAACAGATATCAAAACAAGCCGTGTATTTCCACTACGATACACGGCTTGTTTTGGTTGTTCTGTAAGAAACAAGATGTAGAGATGGCACAGCAGCTACAAAAAAACAGAGACCTGATCAACAGGTCTCTGTTTAAGCGCAGTAAAAAAGGTTTATCTCTTAGAGAACTGGGGTGCGCGGCGGGCGGCCTTGAGGCCGTATTTCTTCCGCTCCTTCATTCTGGGGTCGCGGGTCAGGAACCCAGCCTTCTTCAGCGCGGTGCGCAGGTTTTCGCTGTCGTACTGCAGCAAAGCCCGGGCAATGCCGTGGCGGATGGCGCCGGCTTGACCGGTCACGCCGCCGCCGGCTACGCGGCATACAACGTCGAACTTCTCATTGGTCTCGGTCAGCACCAGGGGCTGGCGGACGATGAGCTTCAGGGTTTCCAGGCCAAAATAATCGTCGATATCACGATCGTTGATGGTCACCTTACCGGTGCCTTGGTAAACGCGGACGCGGGCAACCGAACTTTTTCTTCTGCCGGTCCCGTAAAAATAGGGCGCTTTATCGTACATGGACATGTTCTTTTCCTCCTTACAGTGCCCAGGTCTCGGGCTTTTGCGCGGTGTGATTATGCTCAGCCCCCGCGTAGACGCGCAGGCGGGTCAGCGCCTTGCGGCCGATGGTGGTGTCGGGAACCATGCCCTTAACCGCCAGTTCCATCGCCTTTTCAGGCTTTTGGTCCATCAGGGTGTCATACCGGACGGCTTTCAGGTGGCCGATATAGCCCGTGTGGCGGTAGTAGTACTTTTGGGTCAGTTTGTTGCCGGTCAGAACCGCTTTATCGCAGTTGATGACGATGACGTGGTCTCCGCAATCCACATGGGGTGCGAAAGTGGGCTTGTGCTTTCCGCGGAGCAGCACGGCGGCCTGCGCGGCAACGCGGCCCAGCGGCTTGCCGGCTGCGTCCAGGATATACCACTTGCGCTCAACCCCGCCAGCTTTTGGCATATAGGTGTTCATAGCAGTTACCTCCAATGAAATGGTGATCAAAGATCGTTTTCTGTTTTTTTGCTTTCCTATCGTAGCATAACCGGCGGGGCCTGTCAACCGCTTTTTCTTATATTTTTAATTTAATACCCGACAATCTCTTGTTTTCACATCAATACGCATTGTTTTCTCATTTATACTCACGCGCTGTTTCAAAAAAATATATTGTGTACACCCGGCCGCGAATGCGGTATGATAAGGAAAACACCGAAAAGGAGCGAAACGGGTGGAACAGGTAACGGGAAAGATGCGCGCCGCCATTGAGCGGTACCATATGGTGGACCCGGGGGATCAAATCGCGGTGGCGGTTTCCGGCGGAAAGGATTCCCTTGCCTTGCTTTGGGGTCTTTCGAAACTGAGCCGCTACGACGCGAACCGGTTTTCCGTCATCGCCATTACCGCCGACCCCTGCTTTGGCGGGCAGGAGACGGATTATTCCGCCGTGGCGGCGCTGTGCGGGGAACTGGGGGTGCCCTATCAAATTCGGCGCACCGCTTTGGGCAGATTGATTTTCGAGGAGCGCAAGGAAGAAAAGCCGTGCAGCCTTTGCGCCCGGATGCGCCGGGGTATTCTGCACAATATGGCGCTGGAGGCGGGATGCAATAAAATAGCCCTGGGGCACCATTGGGACGACGCGGTGGAAACGTTTTTTCTGAATTTGCTTTACGGAGGGCGGATCGGTTGTTTTTCCCCAAAATCGTATTTGTCCCGCAAGGGGTTGTGGATGATTCGGCCCATGGTGTTTTGCGGCGAGGAGGAACTGGCCGCCCTGGCCCGCCGGGAGCTGCTGCCGGTGGTTAAAAGCCGCTGCCCGGCGGACGGGGATACGGCCCGCCAACAGGCCAAAGAACTGGTGCTTAATTTGGAGCGGGATTACCCGGGGCTGCGCGCCCGGGTGCTGGGGGCGATGCAGCGCGCGGGAATCGACGGGTGGTCGCTGGAAAAGGGGGGTTTCCCCAGGCACGGCGCGCTATAATATAAGTATATATACATATATATGGAAAACGGCCCGGGCAAATTGCCCGGGCCGCTGACGGCCGGTGGGTATATTAAGCCAACCGCTTGTTTTTTTTCAGCCAGGCCATGGCGCAGCGCAAAACCTTGCGGTCGTTGTCAAACCGGAAGGTGGAAAGCGCTTCGTTGAAAGTAAGCCAGCCGTACCGTTCGATTTCCGATTCCTGCATAACCACGTGGTCCTCCTGCGTCTCCGCCAGGAAAAAAACCACCTGTTTTGTGGCGCGGCCCCAAATCGAATATTGGATCGAGCAACGGAAGCCGTCGAACAGCCGTACCTTCAGGCCGGTTTCCTCCTCGATCTCCCGCAGAGCGGTTTCGCGCTCCGATTCGCCGAACTCCACATGCCCCTTTGGGAATCCCCAGTTTTTTCCCTTGACGTTCTTGATGACTAAAAACCGCAGCAGATGATCCTCCCGCCGGAAAATCACCGCGCCGCATGACTTTTCGTACAAGCATTTCAGCGGCGCGGCCTTCAAATCGCACCGGAAACGAAGCGCCCGGCGGATGTCCGGCTCGTACAGGCAGGCGTGGGCGGGGGAGACGACCCATATTTCCTCGCCGCCGGGCAGGGTGAACACCGCCGCCACCCGGCCGTTGAACCGGCGCACCGGCTTGTGGATGCCCACGACGTAGGCGCGTTGAAAACCGCCGTTTGCACCGCATATTTTCGGGATATATCCAAAATTGACGGGGAAGGCGTCTTTCCTGCCTTCCCACTCCTGTTGGCTGTTCAATGGGTGGTCAACAATCACCTCAACCAGTCTGCCCAGCATAGATACCTCGTCACCGCCGCGGCCGCGGCGTTTCCATCGTTTGTTCTACCATATATTGTACTGAATTGCGCGTGGAATTGCAAGTTGTTCGGTAAAGAAACACGCGGCCGGTCCGGATGGTAAATATTTGGAAGGCCGCGCTGCTTGCCCGCGTTTGGTTGACATTCCGTTCCGGGTTGGGTACAATAAATCCGTATATTTTGTCCAGAATAAAGGCAGAAACACAAAGATGGGGGCTTTTTGGTGGAGCAGAATCAGGATTGGGACCTTTTGATGGCGTCCCTGTCGGTGTACCGCGGCATCTT
>CABQAC010000068.1 GCA_902462035.1 uncultured Eubacteriales bacterium | reverse complement strand
CTCTTCCGCGCTGGCTTCCAAGGCCACCGGCTTCCCCATCGCGCTGGTGTCCGCCATGCTGGCCTGCGGGCTGACGCTGGACGAAATCCCCTGCGGCAAGAGCGGTACGCTGGACCGGTATGTGCCCGGCGGGGATTATATCGTGATCAAATTCGCCCGGTGGGCGTTCGAGAAATTCAAGGGCGCGCAGGATAAGCTGGGCACCCAAATGCGCGCCGTGGGCGAAGTCATGAGCATTGGCAAAACCTATAAAGAAGCTTTCCAAAAGGCCATCCGCAGCCTGGAGACCGGCCGTTACGGCTTGGGCGGCGCCAGGGATTTCGCATCCAAGACGAAGGATGAACTGATCTCCATGCTCTACAGCCCCTCCAGCGAGCGCCAGTTTATTCTGTACGAAGCCCTTCGAAAAGGCGCCACAGTGGAAGAACTGTATGAACTGACCAAGATCAAGCATTACTTCCTTCAGCAGATGAAAGAGTTGGTCGAGGAAGAAGAAGCGCTGAAGCAATATAAAGGTACCGTCCCGCCGGCGGATATGCTCAAGAGCGCCAAGCTCAACGGTTTCTCCGACCGTTACTTAAGCCAGCTGCTCGCCCTGCCGGAAGTCGACATCCGCCGCGCGCGCGCCGCAATCGGCGTGACCGAGGGCTGGGAAGGCATCCATGTCAGTGCTACCGAAAACGCCGCTTACTATTACTCCAGCTACCACATCGAGGACCGCAGCCCCTGCGGCACGGACAGGCCCAAGGTAATGATTTTAGGCGGCGGCCCCAACCGCATCGGCCAGGGGATCGAATTCGACTACTGCTGCGTCCACGCGGCCATCGCTTTGAAGGAACTGGGCTTTGAAACCATCATTGTCAATTGCAACCCGGAAACAGTCTCCACCGACTACGATACGTCGGATAAACTATACTTTGAACCGCTGACGCTGGAGGATGTGCTGAGCATCTACGAAAAAGAACACCCGGTAGGCGTCATCGCCCAGTTTGGCGGCCAGACGCCGCTGAACCTGGCGGCGGATTTGAAAAAGTACGGCGTCACCATTTTGGGCACCACGCCCGAAACCATCGACCTGGCCGAAGACCGGGATTTGTTCCGCGCCATGATGGACAAGCTGCAAATCCCCATGCCGGAATCGGGCATGGCGGTCAATGTGGACCAGGCGCTGGAAATCGCCAACCGCATCGGCTACCCGGTGATGGTGCGGCCCTCCTACGTGCTGGGCGGCCGCGGCATGGAGGTTGTCCACGACGACGAGGACCTGACCTTCTACATGAACGCGGCAGTTGGCGTCACGCCCGACCGCCCCATCCTCATCGACCGGTTCCTTCACCACGCCACCGAGTGCGAGGCGGACGCCATCAGCGACGGCGAACAGGTGTTCGTCCCCGCAGTGATGGAACATATCGAGCTGGCGGGCGTGCATTCGGGCGACTCGGCCTGCATTCTGCCTTCTATGAACCTGACCGGCGAACAGATCGCCACCATCAAAGACTACACCAAGCGAATCGCCAAGGAAATGCACGTGGTAGGCCTGATGAACATGCAGTACGCCATCGAGGACGGCAAAGTCTATGTACTGGAAGCCAATCCCAGGGCCTCCCGTACCGTGCCGTTGGTCTCCAAAGTATGCGACATTAAGATGGTCAAGCTGGCCACCGATATTATGACCAGTCATCTGACCGGCCGGCCCTCCCCCGTTCCCACATTGAAAGAACGCATTTTCTCCCATTATGGTGTCAAAGAGGCGGTTTTCCCCTTCAATATGTTCCAGGAGGTGGACCCGGTGCTTGGCCCGGAAATGCGTTCCACCGGCGAGGTGCTGGGTATTTCCGCTAATTTTGGCGAGGCGTTCTATAAAGCGGAGGAAGCCACCCAAACCAAGCTGCCGCTGGAAGGCACCGTGCTGCTGAGTGTCAACGATATGGACAAGCCCGAACTTCCCGAAATTGCCAAGGGTTTTTATGAATGCGGGTTCCGCCTGCTGGCCACTGAAAATACGTACAAGGCCGTTGTCGCCGCCGACATCCCCTGCGAGAGCATCGCCAAGATCGACGAAGGCCGCCCCAACATTTTGGATGCCATTGCCAATCGCGAAATCAGCATGATCATCAACACCCCCATTGGCAAAAAGAGCGCGGCGGACGACAGTTACATCCGCAAATCCGCCATCAAGAACCGCATCCCCTACATGACGACCATGGCGGCCGCCAAGGCCAGCGTAGAGGGCATTAAAGCGGTTAAAGAGCGCGGAACGCCCGGCGTCAAACCGCTGCAGCAGTTCCACCGTGAAATTACCGATAAATAAGTATCCCTCGTGTTTATTCCCCCGCCGCACAAAATGCGGAGGGGGTTTTTTTGTTTTTCTGTAAAGTTTCCTTTTATTTTTGTTAAACCTTTTTTAAACATGTTAACCCTTTGTAAAAACGGTTGATCTGCATACTGCGGCGTGTTACGTTTGATTCGAAACAAAGGAAAGAAAGGATGCAAAGCAGATGCAAACCATTAAAAAGAGTGTTTTGGTTCATCCGGAAGACAAAGGGCGCTATCTATCCGTTCCCTTTCTGGTCGACGCCGGAATCCACAGCCTTCATATGACTTGCGAATATGAGTATCATTTTCCAAAGTGTGTGATTCAACCCGCCCTTTATGGCCCGAACGGCCTGCGCGGCTGCTGTGCCGTAGGCAAAGAGGGCGGCATGGTCTCGGCCGATTACGCCACTCCCGGTTTCCTGCCGGGCCCGGTGGAGCCAGGCGAATGGCGGGTGGTGCTGTCAGTCGCTTCCCTGGACCAACCGGAAAAAGAAGTATCCATTCAGCTGAGCGTGGAAGAAGACGGGCCCTGCCTCCTAAAGGGGGATCTGCATCTGCATTCCAACCACAGCGACGGAGGCTATGCGCCAGACGAGGTCAATCAGCTTTGCCGGGACGCCGGGCTAGACGTTATCGCCCTGACCGACCATAACAGCGTCACTCAAAATCTGTTTGCGAAAACGTTTGCCGGGCTAATAAGGCTGCCGGGTTATGAATGGACTACCCGCCTGGGGCATGCGAACTTTATCGGGCTCGAACGCCCGGCAGATGACTTTCAGGCACAAACGCCGGAGGAAGCCTCCGCAATCATCCGTACCGCCGCATCCCGCGGGGCGCTGATTGTTCTAAACCACCCGGGAGACCCGCTGGGCGGCTGGCGGGTTGGATATGATATCCCCTTCGATGCGTACGAGGTTTGGAACGGACCGTGGCGCGCCACCAACAACAACTCCCTGGCGCTGTGGCAAGCAATGCTCTGCGAAGGAAAAAAAATAACTGCTGTGGGCGGCAGCGATACCCACAAGGCCATTCCCCAAACGCGGCACGGCTATCCCTGCAATCACATCTTCGCCGCACGCCGCCAATCGGACGCCGTATTGGAAGCAGTTCGCGCCGGGCGGGTCTACATTACCAGCTGCCCCCAGGGGCCTTCCCTTACGATGACGCTCAATGGCGTTTCCATGGGGGAAACCGCATCCCCCCAGCCGCACAACGAGTTGTTCTTTGATCTTGACGGACTGCAGCCCGGAGACGAAATCCGGATCATAGGGGACCAAGGGCCGGTCAAAATAATAAACGCCTGCACCTCCCGGGAAATCCGGCGGCTGACGCTCCCCGGCGCGTTGTTCTACCGGATAGAGGCCTGGCGGAACAAAGGCGGCGCGATTCAACCGCTGCTGCTCTCGAATCCGGTTTACCTGCACTTAGGCGAGTAAAAAGAAAGGATGAATAAAAAATGAGAAAAAACAAACGTGTTTCCTTGGCGGCAGCGCTGGCCGCCGCCGCGCTGCTGGCCACCACCCTGGCGGGATGCCAGCAAAACAGCGGTTCCATATCCTCCCCCGCTTCCACCTCCGGCGGCAGTGCCAGCCAAAACGCCGCCGGCCCGGTTAACGTCACTTTTTGGCACGCCATGAATACCGAGGTATTACCCGGCCTTGTGGATGATTTTAACCATTCCCAAAATGAAGTCCAGGTAGAATGCGTGTACCAGGGCAGTTACGGCGATACCATGAACGCATTTAAGCTGGCAATGAATGCGGGCGGGCAGGATGCGCCGGATATCGTACAGATTTACGAAGGCGGTACGGCGTTTATGATTGAAAGCGGGTTCGCCACACCAGTGCAAAAATATATCGACGCGGAAGGGTATGACCTTTCCAAACTGGTTTCGACCGTGCGGCAATATTACACCATCAACGGTACGCTGTATTCCATGCCGTTTAACTCCTCCAACGCCATCTTGTATTATAACAAGGACATGTTCCGCGCCGCAGGGCTTAATCCGGAGGAACCGCCGGAAACATTTGCCCAGCTGGGGGAATACGCCAAAAAACTAAATCAAAACGGCGTGGCCGGCATGGCGCTGCCCATCGACTGTTCGCTTTTCGAATTCAATATGGTCAACATTGGGGCGGACATTGTAGACCAGAATAACGGCCGGAACGCCCGCGCCACCAAGGCGATATTCGCGGAAAACGGCGGCGGCCTGCGGGTCTTCCAGGCCTACAAGGCGCTTTACGACACTGGCGCTTGCACCGACTTCGGATCCGACTCGCTCAAGGCATTCCTTGCCCAAAAGACCGCAATGACTCTTTCCTCCTCCTCGCTGATCACCACGGCTAAGAAGGGGATCGCAGGCAACTTTGAACTGGGTATTGCGGGAATTCCGCTGCTGGAGGATGGGGTTAACCAGGGCATCCCGGTAGGGGGCGGCACCCTTTGGCTTGCCAATAAAGGGAATGAGGTCAAAGAAAAAGCCGCCTTTCAGCTGCTGAAGTACCTGGTCGAGCCCGAACCCCAGGCAGAATGGCATATGGCCACCGGTTATTACGCGGTAAGCGAAGGCGCGTATGAGCTGGATTCCATCAAAGCCTTTTATCAGGAAAATCCGCTGTTCCAAATTGCGGTCGATCAAATGAGGCACTCGCCCGCCACCGCCGTGAGCGCCGTTTACGGCGTGAATATGGAGGCACGCAGCAAAATCCAGGACCACTGGCGCGCGATGATGCAGGGAACGGAAAGCCCGGAGCAGGCCGTTTCCGCCGCGGAGCAAGAAATTACCGCCCTCATTCAGCAGTACAATCAATCTAATCCGCTATAGCGTTGGCATAACAGCATTCTTTGCCGATACAGGAATTGAGTCCTTTCGGTCCATGAGCGAATGGGACGATTTCCGCCGGACAAACGGTCCGTATTGTACGAAAGGATGGTCCTATCATGGATCGTAGAATAAAATCCAATGGAATTCCTCTTACGCCGGTTAATCGTACCGCTCGTTTGCCCGTCACGGCAGCGGCGCGCCGCCATCCGGTACTCTGCCGGTTAAAGGGACTGCTGCCTTTATTACCGCTGCTATTGTTGCTTACTCTTTTTACTTATTACCCGTTCCTGAAAAACATCGCCATGAGCTTTACGTTTACCAACATCAAGGGGGAAATCGTCTCCTTTGCCGGCTGGTCAGTCTACCGAAACCTATTCGCCGGCGGCGGAATCTGGCAAAGTTTAACCGTTTCCCTGGTATTTGTTCTTATGGTGGTTCTTCCGTGCCTGGTATTTTCCTCTGTTCTGGCGGCACTATGCCGCAAAAAAATCGCCGGCAGCAACTTGTTTTCTCTCCTGTTTTCGCTGCCGGTAGCGGTTTCTTCCTCTTGCGTCACCATGATTTTCATGACCTTATTAGACCCCAATATGGGACTGATTAACGCCCTGTTCGGTCTTGACGTCAAATGGTATCTCGATTCCAGCACCGCGCTGCTTTCGGTGGCGCTTGTGGTTATTTGGAGCGTCACTGGCATCGACTTTTTGTTCTTGATCTCCGCCGTCAGGGCGATCCCTACCAGCCATTACGAAAGCGTATCGCTGGACGGGCGCGAAGGAATACGGGTTTTTCTTCACATCACATTGCCTAGCATCTCTCCCACTTTATTTTTCCTAGCGGTAATGAACACCATACTGGCCTTCCAGGCGATGGGGCCCATCAACATCATGACCGGCGGCGGCCCGGCGGGTTCCACCAATTTGTTCTCTTACTCCATTTATAAAGACGCGTTTTTCAACTTTCAATACAGCCAGGCAGCGGCCAAGTCCCTGCTGTTTTTCCTGTTGATATTATGCGTTACCGTCCTGCAAATGCGAATGGAAAAAAAGGCGGTGTTCTACCAATGAAAAAAAGACTACTGCGCCGGGTTAGGACCGGGGATGTTATTCGATTCCTGCTGCTTTTCGGGTGCGCCGCTGTCTTTTGCTTCCCCTTGTTCCGGATGGTCACCCTAAGTCTGATGGGCGCACAGGATCTGTATGCCTCTACCCCTCGGCTGGTGCCGTCCGCGATTCGGCTGGATGCCTACCGCACTGTGCTTTCCGGCAGCGTGCCGCTGTTTTCCTACCTGAAAAACACCGTAATCATGGCGGTGGGCATCACGGCGCTTCAGCTTTTGCTGAGTTCAATGGCCGCGTTTTCCCTGGCCGTGCTGGATATTCCGCTCAAAAAAGCCCTGCTGGTTTTTATTATATCCAGCATGATGATTCCTTTCGAGGCTACTATGGTTTCCAACTATTTGTTGGTTGCGGGACTGAACCTGCGCAATACGTATCTGGGGTTGATGCTGCCCTTCTTCGCTTCCCCCGCCGGTGTGTTTTTAATGCGCCAGCAATTTCTTTCACTGCCTCAGGCTATCTACGACGCAGCGGCTATCGACGGCTGCAAATCCTTCCGTTTGTTTTTCCAGGTGCTGCTTCCCCTTTCCAAGGGCGCGCTGGCATCTCTGGGGGTTTTCTCCATGGTTTCCGCCTGGAACCAGTATATTTGGCCTTTGATCATTACCGATAAAAATGAGATGCGGACGGTACAGGTGGGCATCGCGATGCTGCAGGGGCTTGATTTTTCCGACTACAGCGTGGTTATGGCGGGAATGGTGATTCTTTTGATTCCCTGCCTGCTGATCTTTATTCTGGGGCACAAATTCTTTGTATCGGAATTGATGGCCGGCGCGGTCAAGGGCTGACGGCAGCGCGACCTGCTAGTTTATCATCGGCAGCAAACCGTATCTGCCCATTCTTACGGAAAAACGCTGCACATCCGGTCCGGCTGGCGATAAGGCCCTCAATCTATCCCAACAATGCGCCAAAGCAAAACAAGCGGTCTTCCGTTTTCCTACGGGAAAAACGGAAGTTTTTTATATGGCGGCGGTTGCGCGTAAAACAGGTTGCTCCGTATACAAGTTTCTGCCATTTCGGCTGCAGATCTAAAGATATTCCAGTAAATGCAAAGGATTTCGCATTGACAGGGTACTACCCCCATGCTTTAATTATGGTTGTATAAAGAAGAACATTTTCTATTCCGCTGTTTCATAATTTTGTATCTATTTTATAAGGAGGGGTATCCATGCAAACTGTTTCCAAATGGGAGATCCTGGAGCTTGCCCTGTATTCGGACAAACGGTTGGACAATCCGTTTACCGAAGTATCGCTGCGGGCATCCTTCTCGCACGGTTCCTGCTGTTCCTACGAGGCGGACGGTTTTTACGACGGCGAGGAAAACGGCCGCCATGTATGGCGCGTGCGCTTTGCTCCCATGTGCGAGGGGGAATGGTCGTACAAAACCGTTTCTAACCTGCCGGAGCTCAATACCGAAGGCAGGTTCGAGTGCGGTGCGCCGGTTTCCCGGGGCGGCCTGACCACCAATCCGCATTTTGCCAACTGGTTCTTCCGCGAGGATGGAAACGCCCAAATGATCCTCAACGAGGGCTGGTATCCCCATCCCGCCAACGGCGGTTATCTCGCCCACGAAGACGTGGACTTCCAGCAGCCCAGCGAGGCTGACATGCGCGCTTATCTGAAGGTTCTGGGCGAACACAACGTCAACATGATCATCGATATCGGCCAGCTTTACGCCCGCCAATCCACCATCACCGACAGCTCGTTCCGGTGGCCCTGGAAGGTTGTAGACGCTGCCCACAACAAGATTGACAAGGAACGCTTTAACCTGGATTATTACCAAAGGATGGACCGTTTTTTGGAAGCCGCCAAGGCGGAAAATATCTTCTTCGCCATGGAACTGCTGTACGACAACTCGGTGGTACGTCCGCGCGAGTGGGGCAACCATCCCCTAAACGTCAACAACGGCGGCTGGCTGAAGGGCAACGAGCACGGTACCGGCTGGGACGTGATGTTTGATTTGGACAACAAGGTCCATGTTTCCTATATGGAACGGTACGTCAAATATACCGTGGCTCGTTTTTCCGCTTATTGGAACCTGTTCTGGTCGGTGGGATCGGAAAACGGCAACCTGATCCGGCTGCCCCAGGAGCGTCTTCCCTATGCTTTGTTCCCGGCGGAGAAAGCCGCGGCTTGGTACAACTATTGGGGCGATTTCATCGCCCGCAAAGATCCCTATGGACGTCTGCGTTCTTTCGGTGACGCGGGCAAGCAGGCGCTGATGGAATGCACCGCCCACAACAATGTGGCCATCACGCAGGATCCCCGCGACTATCAGCGCGGCGACGTGCGTTATTACTTCGAGGCTATGAACGCCTTCGGCGAAGAATTCTGGCATTTTGGCCGCCCTGCCGTGGTCGGCGAAATGACAGCGGAAACCAACAATCAGTACGGCACCGAACGCCGTCTGTATTGGATCGGATTTACCGCCGCCTACTCTATGGGCCGCGCAGACCGCCACTTCTGCCCCTATGCCAACGGCGGTTTGGTGGAAAGCCAAAAGTTTGGCATCGACGGCGTGCCGCCGATTTATGACGACATCAAGCGCTTGGGTCAGTTTGTGGAAGACCGCGGCGTCCGTTTTTGGCGGATGCGGCCCAACGACGATCTGATCGCCCCCCAGGACAATGCGCTGATTTATTGCTTGGCCGCCAAAGACGAGGAATATGTCGTTTACTATGTCAACGGCGGAACCGCCACCATCGCGGATCTGCCCGCGGTGAACTACGAGTGGTTTAACCCCCGTACGGGCGAGACCGCTTCTGCCGGTAAAGCCACTGGCACGACCGATTTTTCCGCGCCGGACAGCGAAGACTGGGTTTTGCACCTGGTTGCCGCGGACCGCATCTAATTTATGCGCAACCGTTTATGGGG
>CABQAC010000067.1 GCA_902462035.1 uncultured Eubacteriales bacterium | reverse complement strand
CCCCGCTGCTGATTCCCATGGAACTCAAGTCCATCCGGCTGGAAATCCGGTGCGCAGCGGACGCCTTCGCCATCCGCTGCGACCCCAACTGGACGGTGGAAGCGCTTTTAAACCTGATCAAAAACGCGGTGGAGCACACGCCGGAGGGCGGCAGCATCACCCTGGAGGCGTCGGACAATCCCCTGTACGCGGAGGTAGTGGTTGCGGACACGGGCGAGGGCATCGACCGGGCGGATCTGCCCCATCTGTTTACCCGGTTTCACCGGGGCAAAAACGCCTCTGCCGACAGCGTGGGGATCGGCCTTGCCATGGCGCAGGAGATCGTCACCCGGCAGGGCGGCAATATTTCGGTCAAAAGCGCGCCTGGCAAAGGGTCCCGCTTTACGGTCCACTTTTATCACGGCGTCGTTTAAAATGACAAAATGGTCACCCGAATCGTCACCGCCGTGTCACCTGGGCGGGGTAGAATAGAGGCATCGCACCGTAAAAATCGCAGCGCGAAAGGATGATCGTAATGTCGGAAATTTTGCGGGTGGAAGACCTGACCAAGGTGTACGGAAACGGCGAAACCGCGGTGACCGCCCTGGACCATGTGTCCTTTACCGTCCAAAAAGGGGAATTCGTCGCCATTGTGGGCCCCTCCGGGTCAGGCAAATCCACCCTGCTGCATTTGCTGGGCGGGGTGGATTTGCCCACAGCGGGGCGGGTGGTCATCGACGGGACCGACCTGTATACGCTGGACGAGACAAAACTCGCGATCTTCCGCCGCCGGCAGATTGGATTAATCTACCAGTTTTATAACCTGATCCCGGTGCTCAACGTGGAGGAAAATATCGCCCTGCCCCTGCTGCTGGACAGCCGCAAGGCGGACAAAAACCATTTGACGGAGATTTTAACCATTTTAGGCCTCAAGGACCGGATTAAACATCTGCCGAACCAGCTTTCCGGCGGCCAGCAGCAACGGGTTTCCATCGGCCGGGCGCTGGTCAACAACCCCGCCCTGGTACTGGCGGACGAACCCACCGGCAACCTGGACAGCAAAAACGGGGCCGAAATTATCGAGCTGCTGAAGCTGAGCAACCAAAAATACAACCAGACCTTAATCGTCATCACCCACGATGAAAACATCGCCCTGCAGGCCGACCGCATCCTGTCCATCGAGGACGGCCGTCTGGCGCGGGACGAAGTGCTGCGCAAACGCAATTCCTGAACCGAAGGCCATGGCCTTCTTTGTTGTACGAATAACTTGACCGACGCGAAAGGATGAACGTTTGTATGAACATCATGAACCGCTTGACGGTTAAAAACCTGCGCCATAATAAAAAAAGAACCGTGGTCACCATCGTGGGCATCATCATTTCGGTGGCAATGATCACCGCCACATCGGTGTTTTTCGAAAGTTTTATCGATCTGTTCCGTCAGACCGCCATCCAGGAAAACGGCGATTGGCACGCTCGGTTTTTGCGTATCGAGGCCAAAAACCTTCCCCAGCTTAACGGGCGGGAGAACATTCGGGACGTCATGGTGGAAAAAAACATGGGGTACGTCAAGTTTGACGCCGGCAAAAGCAGCGATCATTCCGACCTCCTTTTAAAAGCGTACAACGGCCCGGCCACAGACTATTTTCCCATCACCCTGCTGGAGGGCCGCGCGCCCCAAAAGGAAAACGAAGTCGTGATTCCCGCCACCTTGATCGGGCAGACCGGCATGGACCTGCATGTGGGGCAGCTGCTGACCATGCAGGTGTGCGAGCGGTACCGCGTCAGCAAGGGCAAAGACGGCGAAACCTGGGAAAAGGCCGGTGAAAATTTTGGCGCGCTGACGCCAGAGGAAATTGAAAAAAGCAAAAAACAGGGAATCGGGCTGTCCGAAGCGTTCGTGCCCCTGTACGAGCGGACCTACACCATCGTGGGCATTGCCGCCCGCAATCAGCACGCCGCGCCCGGCTATACCTTTTTTACCTATCTGGACCAAAGCACGCTGGCGCCGGAGGACCAGGTCTCGGTATCCGTCCGGTTCCGCAAGCTCAGCACGGACATTTTCGAGCAGGGCAAGGCGCTGGCCGGCCGGTTGGGCGCGGACGCCGATTCTTGTTATTATCATGACTACTTGCTGCAATATTACGGGGTTACCCGGTACGAAAACATCAACGACACCATCCGCGGCGTAGCCTATGTGATCATCGGCATTATCATGATCGGCTCTATCGCGCTGATTTACAACGCCTTTTCCATTTCGGTGGCCGAACGGTCCCGGCAATTGGGCATGCTTTCGAGCGTGGGCGCCACCAAGGGGCAAAAAGCGCGCTCGGTGCTGTGTGAAGCGGTCCTGCTGGGACTGCTGTGCATTCCGGCAGGCATGATTTTGGGCATTGGGATCATGGGAACCGCATTTTGGGCCCTTGGCGCGTATATCGTCAACTTTACCGACGGCGTTCCTCTGCGGCTGATGGTTACCCCCTGGGCGCTGGCGGCCGCGCTGCTCTTTTCGGCCCTGACCATTTTGGTTTCCACCATCCGGCCCGCGCTGCGCGCCTCCCGTATGGCGCCTATTGACGCCATACGCCAGACCCATGATATCAAAATCACCCGACGGGCGGTCAAAACCTCCCGACTGACCCGTTTTGTGTTCGGGTTCGAGGCCGAACTGGCGCTCAAAAATTTAAAGCGCAACAAACGGCGTTACCGCTCCACCGTGGTTTCGCTGGTTATCAGCATCGTGTTGTTTTTATCGGTTTGCACGTTTGGGGATTACATGCAGCGGACAAACGGCTCCCTGACCCAGGAGTTCAATTCCAGCATGGAGTTTTCCATAAACCACCAGGATGTGGCGGAAGCCGACGCCATCATCCGGGAAATCACCCAATCCCCGCTGGTCACCGGCTGGTCGGTGAAAAAGCAGTCTATTCCCGGCAATGCGGGCGGCGGGGAACGGACCGCGGAAACCCTGGTAACCCCCAAGCTGCGGTCCTATTTGAGCACCCGGGACAACGTCCCCTACTGTACGGTATCCGTAACCCTGCTCAGCGACGAAAGCTTCGCGTCCTATGCCCAAACGGTAGGTGTGGATCCCGCCGTCCTGATGGATTCCAGCCGGCCCAGCGGTATTCTGGTCAATGAAATCCGGCTCAAGGCCAAGGGGACCACTGTGGAGGATTCCCTCTTCTCCCTTTCTGCCGGGGATACGCTGCCCGTTACCTTCGACAACTATAAGATCATAGATCCGGAAAAAAGGACGGTGGATTTTTACCTGGCCGCCGTCACCGGCAAAGTGCCCTACGGCGGTACAAATTCCATGGAAACCGCGCCCTACGCCACCTTATACGTCTCCTCCGCCACATGGGATTATCTGGCCCGCAGCTTGGGGGAGGACATCGTCTACCCGTGGCCCTTCACCAGCGTTGCCCTGAACACCGGCCAGCCCCAAAAGCTGCGGGAATTGCTCCGCGAAAAAGCCCAGTACCTGGAGCCCAACGCTTATTCCCTGTGGGACCATTCCGCCGACCAGGAATCCGCCAGGCAGGCCGCCGTCATCGTGAACGTGTTCGCCTACGGCTTTATCATCCTGATCACTTCTATCTGCATCGCAAATCTGTTCAATTCCATTTCCACCAGCATTTCGCTGCGCAGAAGGGAATTCGCCATGCTCAAATCGGTGGGCATGACCCCCCGGTCCTTTACCCGGATGATCGCCTTCGAAAGTGTGTTTTACGGGATCAAGGCGCTGCTGTATGGCCTGCCCCTTAGCTTTTTGGCCATTATTCTGCTGTACCGGGTCCTGTCGGGCAGCTTCTACTTCCGCTTCACCATACCGTGGCAAAGCGTTGTGGTGGCGGTATCCTCCATTTTCCTCCTGGTCGGCGCCATCATGCTGTACTCCAGCGCCAAGCTGAAAAAGGAAACCATCATCGACGCGCTGAAGGACGAAAACATTTAACCGCCTTCGGCCCTTTACTAAGGCTAAGCAAGGCCCAATGTAAGGCCATGCCCTTGGCCACGATCTAACTTAATTCATCCCGTTCGCATCGTACGGGGCCCTTTGCGTTATCATGATGCAGGCCATCCGGCGGTCTTGCGCCATGCGCTCCGTAGTGCTAAGATGAAACCAGAACCCAATATTTCCGACAGAGGAGGAAACATCATGACTCTTGCAGGCGCACAGGTATCCAGCCTGCGGCCGTATTTGCAGACCGAAGCGGATGTTCAAAACTCCTTTCAAAAGCTGCGCCGCATGGGTTACCGCGTGGTACAGCTGCAATGGCTCGCGCCATCCCTTTCCCCGGACTTTATCGCAGGCGCGCTGCTGGCATCAGGCCTCCAAAGCGTGTCCACCCAAGATTATTTCGACGCGGTGGAGGCTGATTGGGGCAACACCGTCCGGCTCCACCAGCTGTGCGGCAGCCGCCATGTCTGCGTCAGCGGCATACCGGGCGGGGCAGTCACAAAGGACGAATGCCTTTCCTTTGTCCGGCGGGCGGGCAGAATGATCGAAGCCCTGCGGCCGCTCGATATGGTGCTGTCCTTTCATCCCCGGTCCCGGGAATTCGCGCCGGTGGCAGGCCAAACGGCGGTGGACTTTGTGCTTGCCCAGCTGCCGCAAATGATGCTGGGCCTCGACTGCTACCACGCTTTCAAGGCCGGGGCGGACGTGGAAGCCCTGCTCCGCCGGTACCGTGGGCGGGTGGATTTCGTCCATTTCAAGGACTTCATTTTGGACCCTGACGGCAAAGAACATCTAACGCCGGTGGGCCAGGGGTGTGTGGATTGGGCCCCTGTTATCGCGGCCTGCCGGGACACGGGGGTGCCCTGGGTTTTTGCCGAGCAGGAAACCTGGGAAAAGGACGCTTTCGACTGCATGGCGGAAAGTCTGGGCTACTTAAAAAGCCAGGGGCTCCCCGCGGAAAACAGCGCATCCTGTTAACAGGCGGCAAACCGTTTTGGCGAAAAGCACCGGCATTTACCCGCCGGAGCGCCGCAGGTCAGCATTACTGGGCCGGCAGCCGTTCCGGCTTGTCTGACAGAACAAGACGCATGTATCGCCGGACGGCCGTACATGCGTCTTATTTTAACCCAGCGGATTTCCACCATTGTTTTGGGCGCCTGCATCAAAAAACCAGGGCCAGGGTTGCAGTAAAGCAACCCTGGCCCTGGGCCTGGTATTTTGTTGCCTGCGGCAGGGTGCGGTTACCGCTGTACGCGGCCGCTGCCGTCGCCGCCAGCCAATTTTTTAACTTCGTCCACCGATACCATATTCATATCGCCTTCGATGGTGTGCTTCAGGCAGCTGGCCGCCACGGCAAATTCCAGCGCTTCCTGGCTGCCCATGCCCGAAAGGGTGGCGTAAATCAGGCCCGCGCCGAAGCTGTCGCCGCCGCCCACCCGGTCCACGATGTGGACAGGGTACTTTTTGCTGAAGTAATACGCGCCGCCGTCGTACAGCATGGCGGCCCAGTTGTTGTCGTTGGCGGAGATGGATTCCCGCAGGGTGATGGCAACCTTGGAAAAATGGAAGGTATCCGCCAGTTTTTTGGCCACCGACTTGTACCCGTCGTGGCTCAGCTTGCCGGAATTGATGTCGGTATCGTCGGCCTTGATGCCGAACACGTCGCTGGCGTCTTCCTCGTTGGCGATGCAAACATCCACGTATTCCATCAGGCCGCCCATCACCTGCCCCGCCTTTTCCCGGCTCCACAGGTTTTTACGGTAGTTCAGATCGCAGCTCACGGTCAGGCCCTTCTGCTTGGCTGCCTTGCAGGCGTCCAGGCAAATGGCGGCTACGCCGTCGCCCAGCGCGGGGGTAATGCCGGTAAAGTGGAACCAGTCGGCGCCTTCAAAAATTTTGTTCCAGTCAAAATCCGCGGCCTCGGCCTGGGAGATGGCGGAGTTGGCGCGGTCGTAAATAACCTTGGAAGGCCGCTGGCTGGCGCCCTTTTCCAGAAAATAGATGCCGACCCGGTCGCCGCCGCGGGCGATGCCGCTGACGTCCACCCCGAATTGGCGCAGCGCGTTCACCGCCGCCTGGCCGATTTCGTGCTTGGGCAGCTTGGTGACAAACGACGCGTCCATGCCGTAGTTCGCCAGCGAAACAGCAACGTTGGCCTCGCCGCCGCCATAAGTAGCGCCGAATTTGTCCGCCTGAACGAACCGGTAATAGCCTTCCGGCGCAAGCCGGAGCATAATTTCGCCGAATGTAATAACCTTTGCCATTGTGATAATCATCCTTTCAACCTATTCTGCTGTATTGCGATGAAACCAGCGGTATTTCCCGCCGGAACAGCCCTTTGGTTACAAAGTTACGCCCTGCTTAAAGATGGAGATTTCCCGGTATCCGCTCGATTCGTTGCTTGTTTTCTTTTCGCCGCTGGCCACTTCCAGCACGTAGGAAAGCAGTTCTTCCGCAGCCTGGGGGATCGAAACGCCGCTCAGAATCCTTCCCGCGTTAAAGTCGATCCAGTTCTGCTTGCGCTGCGCAAGCCCCGGATTGCTTGCGATTTTAACCGTGGGCGCCGGGCAGCCGAAGGGGGTGCCGCGGCCGGTTGTAAACAGCACCATGTGCGCGCCGGAGACTGCCAGCGCCGTGGCGGCCACCAGGTCGTTGCCCGGCGCGTTCAAAAGGTTAAGCCCCTTTTCCGTCACCCGCTCGCCGTAGGAAAGAACATCCACAACCGGGGCGCTGCCGCTTTTTTGGGTACAGCCCAGGGATTTGTCCTCCAGGGTGGAAATACCGCCTTTTTTGTTGCCCGGGGAAGGGTTTTCGTAAATGGGCTGCTGATTCTTTGTGAAGTATTCCTTAAAGCCGTTAATCAGGCCCACGGTCTTATCGAACACCGCCTGGTTTTTGCAGCGGTCCATCAAAATGGTTTCGGCGCCGAACATCTCGGGGACCTCGGTCAAAACCGTGGTGCCTCCCATGGCGATCAGCCGGTCGGAAAACGCCCCCACGCAAGGGTTGGCGGTAATACCGCTGAATCCGTCGGACCCGCCGCACTTCAGCCCCACCACCAGTTCAGAGGCGGGAACCGGTTCCCGGCGGCAGGCGGAAGCCTGGGCCGCCAATTTTTCAAGCAGTTCCATGGCCGCGGGGATTTCATCCTCCACATCCTGGCAGTTTAAGAACTGCACCCGTTCGGGGTCGCAGGGACCAAGCACTTCTTTAAACTGGGAAATGTTGTTGTTTTCGCACCCCAGCCCCAGCACCAGTACGCCGCCCGCGTTGGGGTGGTTGACAAGCCCGGCCAGCGCCAGCTGGGTATTGCGGTGGTCCTCCCCCAGCTGGGAGCAGCCGAAGGGATGGGTGTAAGCGTACACGCCGTCGATGCTTCCCGTTGCCAAGGGGGCGCAAAGCGCTTCCAGCTGCTTTGCCACCGAGTTGACGCAGCCCACGGTGGGCAAAATCCAAATTTCGTTGCGGATCCCCACCCTGCCGTCCTTCCGGCGGTAGCCCTGGAAAGTCCGCGGTTTCTCCGGGGCAAAGGGGCCGCCCTGGGGGTGGTATTCGTAAGAAAGCATTTCCCCCAGCCCGGTTTTCAGGTTATGGGTGTGTACCCATTCGCCTGGGGCAATATCCTTTTGCGCCTTGCCGATGGGATAGCCGTACTTGACGACGTTTTCCCCCGCGCGGATGGGCGAAAGAGCCACCTTGTGGCCGCCTTCCACATCCTCGGCCAAGGTGACGGAAAAACCTTCCCCCGCCGCCTTATGCCCCTTGCGCAGGGGTGAAATGGCCACCGCGACGTTATCCGCCGGGTGAAGCCGGATGATCTCAATCACAATTGGTTCCGCCTTTCTTCCAGGTAGGGTGCGTTTACGCCACCAGGTCCTCGAGCACCTTGTTCATGCCCTTGTCGCGGACCTTTTCGATATGGGCCGCAACCGTGTCCACAAAGCCGGGGATGGCGGACAGATCCGCACCCCAAAACGCGGTATGCGAGGCTGCGGCGCGGACATATTCCGCGGTGGGGAGCGCGGCTGCCTTGGCGAAAAACGCCATCACGTCCTGGTCGTCCATAATCCGGTACTCCTGGCCGTTCCGGCTGCCTGCCAGGTAGTCGCCCTTCAGGTCGGTAGCGCGGTAGAAGCACAAAAGCGCCGCGAAGGAGAAGGTCAGCAGTTTGGGCAGCTTGCCGGTCGCGGCAAGGGAGTCCTGAAAAGAGGGCAGGATACGGGATTTCCATTTGGAAACCGAGTTGAGCGCAATGGAAAGCAGGCTGTGCTTGATAAAGGGATTATCGAACCGTTCGAGCACCGACGCCGCGAACGCGAGCACTTCCTCCCGGGGAAGAGCCACAGTGGGGGCGATTTCGTCGTACATCACGCTTTCCATAAACTTGCGGATGGTCTTGTCCTGCATACATTCCAGCACGATATCCTTGCCCGCCAAAAAAGCGCCCAGCACGGTGGAGGTATGCGCGCCGTTTAAGATGCGCACCTTCCGGGTCCGGAAGGGGGTCATATCCCGGGTAAAAATAATTTTCATGCCGGCTTTATCCAGGGGGAACCGGCCGGAAATATCCTTTTCGCTTTCGATAACCCACAGCGCAAAGGGTTCGGCAACATCCAGCAGTTTATCCTGGTAGCCGAGCTGCCGCCACAATTCTTCCGCCGTATCGCGGGGGTAACCGGACACAATGCGGTCCACCAGCGTGCTGCAGAACACCACGGCGTCCTCCAGCCAGTCGCGGAAATCCTGGGGCAGGTTCCAAATTTCGCACAGGGCGGTCACGCATTCTTTCAGTTTTTTGCCGTTGGCCTCGATCAGTTCCACCGGCAGAATGACCAAACCCTTGCTGCGGTCGCCGTTAAAGTGTTTATAGCGCTCGTACAAAAAGGCGGTCAGTTTTCCAGGGTAGCTGTTTTGGGGCTTTGCCTCCAGCTTGTCCTCCCGGTCCAGCACAATACCGGCCTCGGTGGTGTTGGAAACAATAAATTCCAGCGTATCCAGCCGGGCCAGGGCCAGGTAATCTTCGTACTCGGCGTAAGCGTCCACAACCTTCTGCACCGAGCTGATGATCCTCGTCTGGTTGACGGTCTCGCCGTTTTCTACGCCGCGCAGAATTAGGGTGTACAGGTTGTCCTGCTGATGAAAGGCGTCCAGGCTGCCGAAGGGAATCGGCTTGACAATGGCCACTCCGCCGTTAAAAATCCCCTGTTCGTTGG
>CABQAC010000066.1 GCA_902462035.1 uncultured Eubacteriales bacterium | reverse complement strand
GCCAGCAGCAGCGCGTGGCCATTGCCCGGGCCATCGCGGCGCGGCCCGCCATTATTCTTGCCGACGAACCCACCGGTAATTTGGATTCCCGCTCTGGCGAGGAGGTTATGAAAACGCTGGAGCAGCTGAACCAAGACGGCCATACCATTGTGCTGATTACCCACGATCCCACCATCGCGCAGCGCGCCGCAAGGGAGATCCAAATCCACGACGGCAAGGTGGTAGCGGATAAAACCCGTTGACCGGCTGTGCGGCGAAACGCACAATATCGCTTTCTAATTTTATGGCAATTTGCATAATTTAACTTCGAAAATATCAGCAAAGTTTGCAAAGGAATCTGTGTCTTTTTTACAAAAACAGCATACTATTATTGTTGACATTGCGATGTATTATGGTATAATAGAAGCGGTGAATCAGATGGACCCGTTTCTTTCCGGTACATCGGCAGGCGGACTAAGGCTTAATCAGAAAGGATGATTTTTATGGCACCTATGCTCGAACTGCACAACATCGACGTTCCCGCTTTTTTACAGGTACTTGACCAATGCGTCGGCAACGTATTCCTGGTAACCCGCGACGGCGACCACCTCAACCTTAAAAGCAAGCTCTGTCAGCTGGTCGGTCTGACCAAGCTCATCGAGGGCGGCAAAATCGCGGAGGCTTACATTGTCTGCGAGAATCCAGAAGACGAAACCAGACTGTTCCGTTTTAACCTGTATGGCGATGTCGGAAAATCCGAATAACCTAAGCGACTACTTTTCCCTTCTAAGCCGGTGATAAGAATCGCCGTCTGCGCGGAGTTCACCTCTTACCCACCGTACATTCACCGGATTTTCCGGAACGCGCCCGTTTTTGTGGATGGAATCATCTTCAAAAACGGGCTTTTTATTTTTTCCCGCATATGCTATCATAAACAGGAAATGGTACGGGGAAGGGATTGGATCGCAAATGAAAAAACAACGCCGGACAAAATGGTACGCGTGCGCTTTCGCGGCGCTGATTGTACTGCTGCTGCTCAGCGTTCCCCTGCTGCAGGGCGTGCCTTTGCAGGAATTTCCACAGTATTTCGCCGGCCTGCTGTACGAGTCGTCGTCTTCCTCCGAACCCGGCGCGGCGGATCAAACCCTGACCGTGTACTACCTGGACGTGGGCCAGGCGGACTGCAGTGTGGTCAAGCTGCCCGGCGGGCAGATCCTGGTCATCGACGCCGGCAATAACCAAGATGGCGCTCCCGTGGTACAACAGCTGCGCAAGTTGGGCGTTACCCGCATCGACTATTTGGTTGCCACCCATCCCCACGAGGACCACATCGGCGGCATGGACGATTTAATCCGCGCCTTTCCCATAGGGTCGTTTTACATGCCCCGGGTGGCGGATTCCCAAATTCCCACCACCAAAACCTACGAGTCGCTGCTCAGCGCCGCGTCCCAAGCCGGGCTAAAGGCCAAACGGGCCGTGTCCGGCACGGTGCTGTTGCAGGAAGATGGGCTCCGTATACGGCTGCTCGGTCCCGCGGGGGACCGTTACAACGGGCTTAACAGCTATTCTGCCGTGGTGCGGCTGGAATACGGCAGCAAAACCTTTTTATTTATGGGGGACGCGGAAAAGGACGCGGAGGAAGAAATGCTGCGCGACGGCGTGCCGCTTTCCGCCGACGTGCTGAAGCTGGGGCACCATGGCAGCTCCACTTCTTCCAGCGCCGCCTTCCTGCAAGCGGTATCCCCAGGGGCGGCGGTCATTTCCTGCGGCAAAGGCAACGATTACGGGCATCCCCATAAAGAGACCCTGGAACGGCTTGGCGAGGGCGGCGTCACCGTCTACCGCACCGACCGCGACGGCACAATCGCCGCGATTTGCGACGGGAAAAGCATTCAGTTTCAAACCGGTCTTCCCTCCTGCGACGGCAACAAGCCGTAACGTTCGCAGGCTTTGCGGACCTTTTGGTAATCCAGGTGCCGCACCGTGCAGTGCAGGGGCCGTTCCCCGTATACCGACAACCGCACGTGACATAAACCGGACCGCTTCTGAAAAACAGTCTGAGAAAGCCGCACCATCGTCACATTCTGTTTGGGTATAACCGTGGTCAGCAGGGAAAATCCCCTGTCCCGGCTGACGGTGACAAACTGTTCCCCCGGCTGAAAATAAGCGCTTCCAAGCGCCTGCATCCGCACCAGCGCCCGCCAAACCAAAATGGCGATTACCGGCAGGGATAAAAACGGCAGCGCCACCGGCGCGCCGGTCCCATTGAGCAAAACCGCCAGCAGCGATACCGCCGCCACAGGCAGCAGCACCGGGGTCAGGTACCCGGAAGCCGCCCTGGGCGGCGGTTTTATTTTGGCGCCTTTGGGCGCATAGCCCAGCGTGGCCCTCAGCTGCCGCAGCAGCGGCGCCCGGGCCATGGACACCGCCACCACCGCGTTGGGATTTTTATCTTTGCGGTCACCCGCGATATGCGCGTACGCTGTGGACAGCCCAGCCCAGGACATCAGCAGCGTCTGGCGCGCCGTTACCGCGCGGATGCGGGATACACGGAACAAGCGCCTCCGGCTGTGGAATACCCCGCTGCGGCTGGCCAGGAACGCCCCCTGCCGCCAGCCGCAAAACCGCCAATAGCGCATCCATTGGTTAAGCAGGGCGAACAGCCAGCCGCCGAACAGTACCCAAGCCAGTCCGGCAGCTACCGGCGGCAGCCCCAGCGAGACCAGCTGCAAGCGGAAATCCACCGTATCATACAGCAGGCGGCTTGCCTCTTCCCCCAATATTTGGCCGGTCTTTTGAATAAAAGGCGCTGCGATCAGCAGCCCGGAAAAGCCGTTGGACCAGGAAGCCGCCATGGCCGCTACCCGCCACACGGACGGGGCGTAATACTGGGTTTTGCGGTGATCTCCCGCCAACAGTACGAACAAGCGGTGGGCTTTTTTTCGGGTCAGCAGCACTTGAACGTCCGCTTTGCGCCTGCTTCCGGCAGAAGTTTCCAGGCTGACACGCGCCGCGCCGCATAGCAATGCGATCGGACCCGCCCGCTGTACCAGGCAGTCCACCGCCCGTACGGGAATCTGGCGCCGTTCCTGGCGCAATACGCCCGCGGCGTAATGGATCATCCCGCGCCCCGCCGAAAAACGGACGGTATACCACCGCACCACCGCAGCCGCTACCACCAGCAGAGTCATGACCAAGTTCGAAAGGGCGGCAGACAGCCGTTCCCAAGCGCTGCCCTGGGAAACCGCCAATTGCCTTACCAGCGGAATCAGGAGCAGGAATGCGTAACGCCACAAAAAATGCAGGATCTCCGCCGGATGAATATGCGCGCTGGGCGCCCGGCGGATCATCCTGCTTGCCCCCCCTGACTGCGCACACAGCGGACCAGGCGGCGGCAGGATGGAATGTTCAGCCCCGCCACTGTCAGCTTAGCCCCGGGCAGGAACAGCGTAACGCTGCACAGGCCGAACAGCCGCTGGGTGACCGTCCGCCCCACCCGCAGGATTTGTACCCCCTCCAGCGGCAATGCGCTACGCCGCCGGATCCACACGCCGCAGGTGACAGTCAGGGTGCCGTTTTCTACCCACAGGCGCAGGTTTTGCCGCCTTTTTTCACAGTGATACAGCATTAAGTAACCATAAGCCGCCAGCGCGGCGCCTTGCAGCAGGGCCGAAAGCGCCCGGGAAAATACGGCAACCCCGCCAAGCAGCAGGCCCGCCGCCGCCAGAAGCAGGGTGCTTTCCAGCCGCCACAAGGAAACGGCCCGGGGAGAGATTTCGATCTTCATGGCTTTCATCGCGCCTTCCCACGTTCGATATTTTCTCGTGTTTATCATGGCGCAAAACAGGCCGATTATGCGGCATCCTGCGCTGCGGGCCGTACAAAAAATTTTAGTAGCTTTTTAGTGAACGGCAATCATGGAAGAAACCGGTATCCGCGCTCATAAAACCGCTTGTCCCTCCTTAAAAAGAGGGCAGCTCACAGAAAATAGATGACAAATAACAAGGAGCGGACTCTTTTTAGCAGAGTCCGCTCCTTGTTATTTGTCGCCGTCAGCGCCCCTGCAGCCGCTTGGCAACCAGTTCGCTGTTGACGCAATATAATTTCGCGCTGGTTTCGTCGATCACGCCTTGCTTATATAAGTTCAAAATACTCGCATCCATGCTGATCATCCCCTCGTCCGCGGAGGAGTAGATCACGTTATCGATCTGATGGATTTTCGCTTCCCGTATCAGGTTGCGGATAGCGCTGTTGACCATCATGATCTCAAACGCGGGCACCAGTCTGCCGTCCTTCGTGGGAATCAATTGCTGGGACACCACCGCTTCCAAAACCATGGAAAGCTGGACCCGGATTTGCTGCTGCTGGTTGGGCGGAAACACATCGATGATGCGGTCGATAGTATTGGCGGCCCCCACGGTGTGCAGGGTGGACAGGATCAGCTGTCCGGTCTCCGCCGCGGTCATGGCCACGCTGATGGTTTCAAAGTCCCGCATCTCCCCCAGTAATACCACATTGGGCGATTGGCGCAGCGCCGCCCGCAGCGCCGACAGGTAACTGTCGGTATCCTCCTGTACCTCCCGCTGGCTGACAATGCTTTTGTCGTGGCGGTGCAGGTACTCGATGGGATCTTCGATGGTAATGATATGGGAATTGCGCGTCCGGTTGATCCGATCGATGATGCAGGCCAGGGTAGTCGATTTGCCGCTGCCCGCCGAGCCGGTAATCAGCACCAGGCCGCGCTTTTTTTCGCTTAAACGGATAACCGAATCCGGAATGGAGAGCGCGGCGGGATCCGGCAAATCGAAACGAACCACCCGCATTACCGCAGCGTAGCTGCCGCGCTGCTTATATGCGTTAACCCGGAACCGCCCCACATTGCGGATGGAAAAGCTGAAATCGTCGTCCCCATGCTCCCGCAGATGGTCCATAGTGCGCTGGCTGTCGGTCAGGGCATAAACCGACCCGATCATCTCCCGGGCCGCGTCGGCCGACAGCTTCTCGTCGTTGACCGGCACGATCCGCACCCCAATCCGGTAGGATATGGGCGAGCCGGCAATGATAAAAAGGTCGGACGCGTTTTTTTCCACCGCGTCACACAAAATCTGATTGATATCCAAAATCCTTCCTCCTTGCCGCGCCTACGGCGTTGCCAGCCCGCCCTGCGGTATGGACCAATCGCCGCTGGCCACCACTTGATATTTGGCGACCGCATACCGCCGCGTTCCCCCCGGCGGCAGGGGGGTCAAGGTCACCTGAAGGTCCCGCGCCTCGTCCACTGTTTCGGTAAAGGAAATGGCGGTCACCGTATCCCCGTTTGACACAAGCGTCACGCCGTCTTCCTCGGCAAGCAGGTCCTTAAGCCGTTTCATAAACCGGTTCTCGTCCTGCCCCGCCTCTTTTCCCGCCTGAAGCAGTACGGCGTCCAGCCTGGCGATTTTACGCTGGGCCTCGTAATCCGCGCTGTAATACCCTTCTACCGCCCGGCGGTTATTGCTGCTCTGTTTATAATCGGCGGTGGCCGAAATGATCGAAAGCGTGCTGAAAATCACCAGGCAAAGGGTTACGAGAATCATCAGCACCGACGTACCGCCCGTGCCGACGCCTTTGCTGTTCCGAAAGCTCATCGCGTCCTTCCGCCTCCTTGTGCGTTGTGTTTCGTCATCAATTGGGCATCCTTTCTCCGCAAGCCGCAGGGAAGACCGGCGCTTACAATTGTTACGCCCTTCCTTGCGAAGGCTGGTAGTCCGCAAAATCCAGGCGGGTCAGCAGTTCGCGGTTTTCCGTCCCATCCTGGTAGGTACAACGGTACACGTCAATACGGCCGGAAACAAGTGTCCCCGCGTCCGCCGGTTCTGTGGAAAGCACCTGCTCGATCAAAAACCGCGGCTCTCCGGAAAGAGTTTGGTTCCACCCTTCGTCCAGCCCGCAGGAAAGGATCGCGCGGCCTTCCTCCTCCCGGCGCTCATACCCGTTTGGCAGCCGGTCCCCCGCCGCTGCGGCGGCGCTGTCTCCTTTCAGCCGTTCGGCGCAGTCCCCTGCCACAATGACCGCCTGGGCCACGTCTGCCGACAGCCTGCTTTTCTGTTCGGAGGAGACGAACATTTCCACCACAACGGTGCACAGCAGAGAGAAGAAAAACAAGACGATGACGATTTCCACCAGCGGCGTGATGGATCTGGAAGACAATTTCATATGCTACGATCATCCTTTCGCGAAAGGCGGGGCGGTCTGTCCAGCCGGGTTCCCGGCCCGAAAACGAGGATTAAGTTCCCTGCCCCGACGGCCCGGTACTGCGCAACCGTACCGACGCCTGCACCGGCTCCCCGGATTCCCCGCGGAACGACACGGTAAACAGCCCATCCGTCTCCTCGACATTAAATTCCTTGGCCTTGACAATTTCCAGCCCGTCCGCGGGCGCAAAGGGCTTGGCGCTTTCGGTCAGCAGTTCCCGCACCGCGCCGTCGTAAAAATACAAGTAGGTTTGGTACTGCCCCGCGGTGCCGCTTTCGGCAATTTCCAGTACCGTAATCCCATCCTTGTCAGCCAGGCGGACGCCCCCCGTTTCATCCGACGCGCGCAGCTTGTTCAGCACATAGTAAACGCCGGTGCGGGATTCGAAGTTTTCATCGGATATCTGAACCACTTTGCGGTACACTTGGGCTCCCATCACCGCAATAAACACCGAACACAAACCGAACAGGCAGGCAACCATCAGCACAAAAACGGTGTCGATGCGGCGTTCCCGTACTTTAAAACTCATTGGGATCCCCCTCCCCATACCGCAGGATTTGAAAGGTCGGGCGGACGTTGGAGGCAAACACGTCGTACACCACATAATATTTGTCGTAATCGACAGCAACCCCGTATTTTTTCTCCAAATACGCCATGCTGGGCGGGTACCGCCCTTCGATGGCGTAACAGTTGGTAATCGCCCGGTCGATAACGCGGACCGTTTGGTTGTATTGGTTTTCCTCGGTCCCGGTGGAAGCGTTGCGCGCGGTAATGCCGACCGCCGCGACCACCACCGCGATGAGGAGCACCGGGAGCAGCAGACTGCGGATCAAACCGCCTTTCCGCTTCTTTTTCATACGCTATGACCATCCTTTCGCCGGTGAAGCGCCACATTCGCGCCCTGGCAAATTGCGGCGCGAAAAGACAGAACGCCTGGTTGAACGGACTACAGCCGGAAGATTCGTCAGCCGATTGAGGACATAATGCCGATCAGCGGCATCATGACCGAGATCAAAATAAAGCCGATGATGATGGAAAGCACGGCCACCAGAGCGGGTTCCAGAACCGCGACCACATTGTTCAGGGAGTTGTCGATCTCTTCCTCATAGCTTTCGGAAATCTTCCCCATCACCTCGTCCACCGAGCCGGTTTTAAAGCCCACCACCAGGATTTTGGAATATAGCTTGGGGAACACATCGGAATCCCGAATGGCGTCGGCCAGCGAACTGCCCGCCGCCACCTTTTCCTGCAGCTGCATCACCTTGCGCTTCACCAGGCTGTTGGGCAGCACACTGGGAATCATCTCCAGCGCCTGATCGGCGTCGTAGCCGCTCGAAAGCAGCAGCGAAAGGGCCGACGCAAACCGCCCAGCCGCGATTTTATCGCACAGCCGCCGCAGCACCGGAATTTTTCCGCTGGCGCCGGTAAACAGCTCCTTGCCGCGGTTGGTCCTGGCACACAGGGCCAAAATCAGCACCACGACCACAAGCCCCAGCGCAATGAACACTGCGTACCGGCTGGCGGTCACGCCAAACCGCATAATGGAATTGGAAGCCGGCGACAAGTCGGCCCCCAGGTTCTCATACACCTTTTCAAAGGCGGGCAATACCCGCACCACAATAACCGTAAGCACTGCCACCATCATGCAGACCAGAATCGCCGGGTAAACCACCGCGGCGCGAATGCTTTGGCGGACGCGGTCTTCCCTGTCGTAAAAGGCGGAGAGCGATTCCATCACGTTTTCCAGCCGGCCGGACCGCTCGCCGATGGTTGTCATGTGGATCATATAGCCGGGGAACACGCCGCCTTTTTTCAGCGCGTCGCTGAACGAACCGCCGTCCTGCAGCACCTCCATAAGCACCGCGTACAGCGCTTCTTCCTCTTTGCTGTCGCAGTCCTCGTGCATGGTCTGAACTCCATCGTACAGCGTAATGCCGGACTTGAGGATCAGCGCCAGCTGCGAACAAAAGACCGAAATCTCTTTTTCGGACAGCAGCGCCTTTTTCTTTGCTTGTTTCTTCTCCGTTGTCATTCTAACCATCCTTTCGCGTGCGCCGGGATGTATTTTAATCGTGGCCGGGTCATCCAATTTACGCCGTCCCGCGGGCGCAAAAGAGCCGGAATCTTGATGCTGGATTTAATAGCGGTATTTTACGCTGTAATTGCCGCCGGCTGTAAACTGCGCCATATAGCTGTCGCTCTTGGCGGCGCCGTAGGTGGCGTCCAGCAAGGTATACTTATTGGCCGCCGCGGTAATATGGTCGGTAATCTTGCCGCCGTTCTGCACATACACCATGTTCCAAGCATGGTACCCGCCTCCGGCCACATTGCCGGTAATCAGCTGGGTGGGAATCCCCTGGCTGCGCAGCATACAGGCCATCAGCGCCGCGTAATCGTAGCAAATTCCCTTGCGGGAAGAAAGGGTGGAATCGATATTGGGCACATAGCCTGTTTCCATGTTGCCGATCTTGTTATAATCGTAAGAAACGTTCGCGATAATGTATCGGTAAATGGCCGATACGCGCTGCACGTCGTTGCGGGCGTTGACGCACAAGCTTTTCGCCTTTGCCACCGCTGCCGAAGCGGCGTTATAGTTGACAATCCGGCTGGGGTACAGGTAAGGCGACAGACTGGAAGACAGGGAAACCGAAAAGCTTTGGCTGAACAGCTGCGTATACCGGGTTCCCTCGGTCTGCTGCCAAATGGAAACGGTATAGCTGCCGCTGCCCATGTTCAGGATAAATGTCTCCAGCTTGCCGGACGAACTGATGTCGTAGTTGTAGGTTACGCCGTTGCATACCAGCCTCAGCTTCCCCCGTTTGTTCGGGTCGCCGGTATAACACGCCATAATGTAACCCTGGGAAGCGTTGCTGGCATCGACAAAACCGCCCGCGTTTTGGTACACCACCTTGCCGCTGGCCACCGGGTACCGGGCCGCCGGCGCGGGCTGGTACGGCACGGTGGTGTCTTGCGCC